>JBCCJK010000001.1 GCA_039027815.1 Verrucomicrobiota bacterium | reverse complement strand
GGTTCTGCTTCAAACTGTGTGTGGAGAGAGGTCGAGACGGCCGCAGTGGAAGAGGACGCGAGTGCGGAGGGAGCGGAAATTTGGCAAGCCTCTGGCATTGCTCTTGAGCATCTGAATTTTGGAATTGATGCCCTCGGCGGTGGCATTGGTGATGCGGTGGCGGATATAGGCGATGAGACCAGGAAGGTGCCTCTGTAGCATCTTCGCCACTTTCTTTACTGGCCGGAGTTTTGTGTGGACTGCACTCCGGTGCCAGCGAGCGAAGAACTTCTCCGCCCACGTTTCCGAGGCGTAGCTCCAGAAGTGGTCGAAGGCTTCCTTGTAGCTCCACGCCTTGGCCGTCGAAAGCGCCGAGCGACGCACTGCATTGAAGGAGGCCGGGGCGCTGCGCAGGTCGTCAAAACGCCTCAGGAAATGATACTTCATGCCCTTGAGAGTGTCGTCACCCTCCTTCGCCAAGACACGGTGCTCGGCTTTGCGCACCGCATCGACGGCCTCTCCGAGATGCTTGGCGACATGGAAGCGGTCATGGACGACATCGGCATCCGGAACCCAAACCGAAGCCGCCTTCATGTAAGCTGGCCACATGTCCATGGCTACGGCCTTCACCGAATCCCGCTGCTTCGCAGTGAGGCGCTTCCAGAGCTCCGAGCAAGCCTCGCCATCGCGTCCCTCCGCTAGATCGACCACCGCGCCCCGGTCGATGTCAGTGAGTATCGAGACGTAGCGGTGTCCACGCCGAGTTGCCTTCTCATCGATGCCTGCATGGGGAATCTCCACCTCCTCCCGGCGCTCCAGTCCCCGACCGACCGCTCGCTGCATGATCCGGTCGAGCCGCCCCTCGCCCATGTCCAGAATACGGGCGGCGGCGCAGTGGCTGCGGGCCTCGCATAGCACCTCCACCACCCGAGCCTCCATCAGTCGGGTCACCCGGGCGAAACGCTCGGCCCAGGGAACCTCCACCTCGGCGGTGCTTCCGTCGTGACGCTTCACTCGCGGCACTCTCGCCCGGATGAAGGTCTGATACTGGCAGGTATCCAGATGCCTCCACTCCCGCTTCACGTAACCATGGAGATGACCGCCGAGGCCCCCCGCCAACTCCCGCTCAAACTTCAACTCCACGATCACCTTCCTGCTCACCTCGTCGCGTTCCACGCCAACCACCCTCCATGGGTCGCCAATGCCTAACACTCCCGCAAAAAACTCGCTGGTCTCTTCCATTCCTCACCTCTACCCTCCAGATCCCAGCTCGTCATCCCACACAAATCACTGGAGAACCAAAAAAATCGGCCCCGGAAGAAGGAAGAGACCTCAAGCCTTGGGCTTCCGCCGGGCATGCAGGAAGGAGCGGATCGCCAAGATGAGGAAGGCAATGTTGATAGCGCTCATGATGGCCACCATCTGCCCAGCAAAGGCGCTCAAATCAAAGCCACTCGACGCCAAACGGCCGATTCCTGCGATGAGGAACAAGAGGACCACTCCCAGCGCCACGTGCATCCAAAGCTTGTGCCGTTTCGTGAAAATGGCGAGGCTGATGAAGACCGCTAAGAGGATCCCTTCGACACCGGGAATGAGGGCGGTCGGGCTGAATTTGTCAGAGTAGCGGACGGCGAAGAGAGAGAGGGCGATGAGCAGGGCGGCTGCGAGGTAACCAACGATTTTGAACATGGTGCCTCGAGTTTCCTCGGGGAGTTTCAAGTTTCAAGTGTTCAGTTTTCAGAAGGGGAGGGGCGGCCACTCTACCAAAGGGTCGGGAGGCCGAGGCTGCTGGAGAAGAAGCGATCCTGGGCGAGGATCGTGAGTTGGTGGTGCCAGGATTGGCTGGCCAAGATTCGGTCGAAGGGGTCGCGGTGGGGGTGCTCCAGCTCGGCTGCCCACAGGCTCTCGGGAAGCTCGATGGACGCTACCTACCAACCTTCTCGTGCGATTTCGGTAGGAAGGCGGGAGAGAACACTTGGTTCCAGTTTCAGCTTCCCGAGACGGGTCTTTTGGAGGATCTCATAGCCGGAAATGGCACTGAAATAGACACGATTCTTGGGATCGGAGAGGGCGTCGCTAGCCCTGGCACTCAGTTGAGAGGAGCCCTTCCACCACCAAAGCGCGGCGTGGGTATCGAGAAGGTAATGTTAACCTCCAGAATACACTGGTAGAATGGAGGGGAGGTGGTGTGGGGGAAGAGGCGCTGAAGCGCGGGGAAGGGAGAGCCGGTGTCTTTCGAGCCAGCCCTGCGTTGCTCCTCGGTTACGGTGCCTGCACCGCGCCTCATCGCGCCTTGGTCTGGCCCGAAATCCACTCGGCCATTCTACCAGCCAATTCTGCAGCTTGGTATAAGTCAATTGCCAAGTCGGTTTTCTGATTGCAATGAGTGACCCGCCAGAAAGGAGGCGACGTCCATGCGGCGTTTGCCTTCGGGTTGGAGTTGGGTGAGGCGGAGGGCGTTTTGGCCGCAGGCGACGCAGAGGCCGGTTCGGTCGGCGACCAGGAGCGTGCCGGGTGGAGTGGGGGTGGCCAGCTCTTCGACGCTAGCAGGGGGGAAGATTTTTAGCTGCTTGGGCTTGCCTTGGACCTGGTAGCTGGTGCGGCTGCCTGGCCAAGGATGGAAGGCACGGATTTGGCGTTCGAGGACTTGGGCGGGTTGCGTCCAGTCGAGGCGTCCGTGTTCGCGCGTGAGTTTGCCGAGGTGGGTAGCTTGGCTGTTTTCCTGCGGCCGACGAGGGGGAGGGCCTTCTTGGAAGGCGACGAGGGCTTTTTCGAGGGCGATGGGGGCGAGTTCCGCCAGGCGATCGTGGAGGGTGCTGCCGGTTTCGTCCGGGGCCAGGGGAAGGCTTTCTTGGAGGAGGATGTCGCCGGTGTCGAGGCCTTCATCCATAAAAATGACGGTCAGGCCGCTTTCGGTATCGCCCGCCAGGAGGGCTGCCTGAATGGGGGAGGCGCCGCGGTGTTTTGGCAGGAGGGAGGCGTGGAGATTGAGGCAAGCGAGGCGTGGTCGATCCAAGACCATTTTAGGTAGGATTTGGCCGTAAGCCATCACCAGATAAAGATCGGCTCCCCAGCCTTCCAAGGTGGTGGGCTCTTTTCGGAGCGAGTGGGGCTGGCGCACTTCCAAGCCGGCCTCGAGCGCCAAGGTTTTGAGACGAGGGGGCGTCAGGACCTGCTTGCGACCGACCGGTTTGTCCGGCTGGGTCACGAGGCCGAGGAGTTCCACTCCGGGGAGCTCCAAGAGACGCTCGAAGGTGGGGAGGGCGATGTCGCCTGTCCCCAGGAAGACGAGGCGCAGAGGAGGCATGCTCAGGCGGCGACCGATACGCTTTGCTGCTTCCAGGCGGGCAGACCGATGATGGCCTGGAGCACATCCAACATGACTTCGGCGGGGGTCCGGAGGGCGTCGATATCGGTCACGCGTCCCGGTCCGTAGAATTCGAGCAGCGGTTTCGTTTCGGCTTCGTAGGTCTTGATGCGTTCTTGAATGACGTCATCGCGGGCGTCGTCCATACGGTTTTCTTTGAGGGCCCGTTTGCGAATGCGCTTGATCAGTTCCTGGCGATTGGGGCAGCTTAGGTGGAGGACGTGGAGGACATCGATGTGGTCCTCCATCAAGGCGGCTTGCGACACGTTCCGAGGGATGCCGTCGAGGACGAGGAAGTCGATGTCTGGTTTGAATTCGTGGGAGTCGGAACGGGCATTCAGATGAGCCCGCCAGAATTTCACCGTCACGTCATCCGGCACCAACTGGCCGCGACTGGAATACTCGACAAACTTTTGCCCCAGCTCCGTCCGGGTGTCGAGCGAGCGAAAGACATCGCCGCAGGCCATATAGAAGAAGCGTGGCAGGGCACCGAGCGTGCGACCGATGGTGCCCTTGCCACTGCCTGGGGCGCCCAGAATGAGGAAGGTGCGATAGCGGTGGAGTTCGTCGAAGGCCATGGGCGGGAAAACTGATTCCGATCTAGAGGCTAGCTCTGGCGGACGCAACTGCAAAGCTCGGAAAGACTAGCTAGAGGAGGCGGTTTGCTGGAGGGCGGCCTCGATTTGCCGGGCGATGGGGGTGAGGTCGTAGAGACGTCGGACTTCTTCGAGGGCGTGGAGCGCCAGTTGCTCGCGGAGGGCTTCGCTCTCAGCCAGGCGAAGGATGCCTTGGGCCACGCTGGAAGGCTCTCCCGCGGTGGCCAGCAGGCAGTTTTCGCCATCTCGGCCGAGTTCGGCATCTCCCCCGTCCGGGCAGAGGACGACCGGTAGGCCGGAGGCCATGGCTTCGAGAGGCGTGAGCGCGAAGGGTTCTCCCCAGTTGCTGGTGAAGAGGAGGGCATCGTAGTCCGAGTAGACATGGCGCATTTCGTGAGCGCTGACCGATTTGAGTTCGATGGCGTCGGCCACGCCAAGTTTTTCCGCTTCCTGCTGGAGGGTGTCCAGGTAGGCGGGCTCGCCTCCGCCATAGAGATGAAGCTGGAGTTCGGGGCGAGTTTTGCGAGCCAGGGCCAGAGCGCGGACGGCGGTCAGCGGGTCTTTGTCTTGGTTGAGCCTGCCGACGAAGAGCAATCGTTCGAAGCGACTCCAATCGGCCTTTTCAGAGAACTTGCCGGTTTCGACTCCGCAGTAGATGACCTCCGCGTGCTCGACCGGCCAGCCTTTGGAAGCGGTCAGCTCCCGCATGAAGGCGCTGCAAAAATAGATGCGCTTCCACTGCAAGCGATCCCAGGAGGCCGTCGGCACTTGTTTGGAAAGGAGCGAGCGAAGACCGGTCGTTTGCAAAAGCGTCCGGAGAAATTTGCGCCCGGCACTCCCTTCGTCATTCCACCAGGAAAGCCACACGTCCCCCCGGAGACTGCGGGCGATCCAGTGATCGGAAATGTCATATTGGACCGGGATGTCTCCGGCCTCCAAGGCCAGCAACAAGGCTTTGGAGAGGCCGCCCATATTCCAGACGTGGACCACTTCAGGCTGGAACTCTTGGATTTCTTCTCGAAGGATTTTTTGATTCTCGTGCTCTTGTGGATAAAGCCGGTGGATGGGGAGCCAGGGATGACCGTAGAAGCCGTGAATTTTGAGGCGACGGCCAACGTGGGCTTCCTCTTCGGTTTCGATTTGAGGCACGCGGTGGTCGGAGGTGAGAACACGCAGTTCGTGCCCAAAGGAACGCAGAAGATCGCAGACTTGCTGACAACGGACCTCATACCCACCGATTTTGTGAGGGGGGTAGAGATTGGAAAGGACAAGAATTCTCACGGAATTTCCAGTATACCCGAGGAGAAGAGAGCTTGTCTCGACCAAAAAAAGGAAACTGCCACCCACCAACCCGCCCCCACTCCCGGCGGGGTAGTCGGGATGACAGGATGGGGGGGTGCGAATAGGTTCGCTCTCGCTCACGAGCTCACCACAGAAGGCGTTCGCCTGCGGCTCTCGCTGGCCGACCCCGCACACGAACCTTGAGTCGCTCGGCGTTGAGCCTCGCGCGCAGGTTCGAATCCCTCTATGCCGCGGGTTTTGAGCGATCGAAAATCGGCAATCGAAATTCGAAAATAAAAAGTGGTCGGGATGACAGGATTCGAACCTGCGACCTCGTCGTCCCGAACGACGCGCGCTACCAAGCTGCGCTACATCCCGTTCCAAGTTGCCCTGGGGGTGGCAACTCAATCCTTTTTGGAGGGGCTTGCAAGTAGATTCCCGCCGCGATGAGGAGGGCGGCTTTTTTGGATTGACCATGCAAGCCAAAGGATGATTCCCTGGAAGCCCCAGTCCATCACCCCCAACTAGCTAGCTCATGAAACTTCTCGTCTGCCTTCTCACCCTGGGGGCACTGCTCCCTTCCGCCCAGGCGGAGGGCCCCCTAATTCAGCTGGCCTTCCAAGTGGAAACCGGGAACGTCGAGCCGACCCGCCAAGTCCTGGAAGCGCCCAAAGTGATTTTTCTCCCCGGGGAGGAGGTCGAGGTCATGGTGGCAAGAGAGTTTTTTCAGGACCCGAATTTGATGCTCCCGGTGGGAGTGATGGTGACCACCACGGCCGATGTGACGGAGCAAAAGATTTCCTATCCCTCTTGCTCACTCTTCGAGAGCAGGTGGAGAGCCAGGGCGAAGTGACGGACCAAGCCATGACGACCGTCCAGACGAAGGAGATGATGTTGTCGGGCGTGGCAAGTCCCGGAGAGACGGTGAGAGCGAGGCTGGATGAGGAGACCGAGTTGGTTCTTTTCTGGCGCCTTCTCCGTGAGCGCGAGTAGTCCCGAGGCCCCCTCATTCGAAGCTTTCGATGGTCACGGTCAGGGACTGGTGGCGACCTTGGTCGTCGATGGCGGTCAGAAGATGCTGGCCGGGGAGGGGGAGCCAAAAGAGCGGTTCGTCGCTGGGAGTTTCCCCGATAAATTCCTTTTCTCGGAACCAGAAGAGTTGTCGAGCGTCCGCTTCTACGTTGGCTTCCAAGGGTAGCGCGGACTCGGGCTGGCCGATCCGGACTGTGTAGAGCAAGCCTGCCTCGGGACTGGTGATGCGCGGGGGGCGGCCTTGGCGGGAGAGGGGGGAGAGTCCATCCTGCGAGGCTTGGCTGGCCAGGGCGGGTGGCAGGCGGCGAGGCAGTCCGGCCCGCTCAAAGAGCTGCAAGAGTTGGCTCGGCCAAAATTCGTAGACCTCCGGGTAGGTGAAGCGTTCTTTTTGGGGCCCGGCCACGCGAAAGCCGCTTTCGGCGTCGATCCAGATTTGGCGATGCACTTCGCAGGGGTCGATGGGAGACTGACCGGGGATGAACCATCCTGGGCGACGGTGAGGGCAGTGGGAGTTGGGAAGGCAGCCGGAGACCGCGCAGAGTTCGACCTGCTTGAGATTGGCGCCGGGAGGAGCCTGGAAGAGGCGCGAGCCGTTTGAGGGCGAGGGGAGGCCCTCGGCGATTTGCAGAAAGAGGGGTAGGGCGGCCTCTCGGGCCACGAGGGCGGGGTTGGCTTGGCCATCGAAGTTTCCGACCCAGACGGCCAGGGCGTAGTCGCCCACACAGCCCACGGTCCAGGCATCCCGGAAGCCGTGCGAGGTGCCGGTTTTCCAGAAGGTGGGATGGGCCGTCTGCTCGTCCCGAAGCAGGCAGCGGGTCAGAAAGGCGGCCTCTGCTTGCAGGAGGGGCTGCGGGCTCTTGGCCAAGGCTTGAGAATGGAGAAAGCGGAGGGGTTGCCATTGTCCCCCATTGGCCAAGGTGGCGTAGAGCTGGAGGAGTTCTTCCATGCTGACTTCGGCCCCACCGAGGGGGAGGGCGAGTCCATAGTGCTCGGCCGTTTCCGGAAAGTGGATGTCGGCTTCTTCCAAAAACTGGTAGAGATTGCGATCTCGCAGTTGGTTTGCCAGCCAGACGGCGGGGATGTTGCGACTGCGGCGGAGGGCTTCTTCAGCGGCCAGGGGTCCCACGAAGCCGCCATCGAAGTTTTCCGGGTTGTATCCGCGGAAGCTTTGCGGGGTGTCCAAGAGCAAGGTGCGAGGGTGGATGAGTCCTTCTTCCAGGGCGAGCGCAAAGAGGAAAGGCTTCAAGGTGGAGCCGGGCGAGCGGCGGGCGAGAACCCCGTCCACTTGCCCCTCAATCTGCTGATTGAAGAAGTCGGCCGAGGCGGCGTAAGCGCGGATGGAGAGGTCGTCGAGGTGAACGAGGCAGGCCACGGCGTTGTGCAGGCCTTTGGTTCTCTGGAGGGAGAGATACTGGCGGAGGGTGGTTTCCACTTGGCTTTGCTGCGCGAGGTCGAGGGTGGTGACCACTCGATGCCGCTCGGGGGCGGCGGCTAAGGCGCGTTCCACCAGTTGAGGGGCGCGAAAGGGCGGGGGGCCAGTCGGAATGATGGCATAGCTGGCTGCCAGCGCGTCCGGTTGGCGACCTTGGGCTTGAGTAAGTCTCTGGTAGAGACGCCACTGGGCCTGCTGGAGTGCGGGGTTGGGCTGGGACCCGGGCCGCCGAGCACTCGGGCTCTGCGGGATGACGGTGAGCGCGGCCGATTCCCGTAAGCTCAGCGCTTCGGGGGATTTTCCAAAGTAGAAGAGGCAGGCGGCGCTGACCCCTTCGATGTTGCCGCCGTAGGGGGCGAGGGTGAAGTAGGCTTCCAGGAGCTGGTCTTTGGAGTAGTGGCGCTCGAGTTGGAGGGCGCGGAAAATCTGGACGAGCTTGCCGCCAAGGGAGCGGGTTTCCAGTCGATAGCGCAAGCGCGCCAACTGCATGGTGAGGGTGGAGGCACCGGAGTGGTATTGCCCGGTCGCCTTGGCCCAAGCGGCCCGAAGGAGGGCCAAGGGATTGACGCCGGGGTGGCGATGATAGTGGCGATCTTCCTGGAAGAAGGTGCTGGCCAAGAGATGGGGAGAGATCTCTGCCAGTCGAATGGGGAGGCGATAGGTGTCATCTGAGCCGAGCGTGACCCGAAGCAGCTCCCCGTGTCGATCGGTCACGACTTGGGAGTAGCGAAAGCCCTCTGGATAGAGCGAGGTCCAAGGTAAAAGCAGCCAAAAAATGGCTGAGAGCAGCCCAGCGGCCAGAAGCAGCCAGAGGGCGATCCGGAGCTTGGTTCGGGAGGGGCGGGGTGACACGGCGGCGGCTTAGTCCCGAGCGAGCACTTTCAGGCGACCGGCCCCAGCGCGGGCGTGCACGCTGCGGTCATACATGGATTCGGCCTGGACCGGGGGCAGGACAAACTCCCCCACGGTGGTGGGTCGGATGCGGTAGGGCCATTCAGTGACGGTCTCGCCGGCGGTGGCGTAGAAGACGACGCGGTCTTCCCGGATATCGACGTACTCGACCCCGGGCAGGGAAGAGGGGCCCGGCTGAAGGCTACTCGGATCGACTTCAAAGCCCCCGGGCAAGAGGTCCACGATGGCCACATTCGGCAAGGCGCGGTCATCCAAGGAGCGTAGGCGAAGGCGGATGGTGAGGTTCTCCCCCTGGCGTATTTCCGAAGGGGCGGGCGTGCCATCAGTCGCCAACAGATCCTTGCGGATCTCGATGCCTTGGCGCAGTTCCTCGTCCGGCAGGCCTCGATCAAAGCCGGTTTCAGTGAGGGTGTGGAAGAAGCCGCCGAGGCCTTGGTGGCCGAAGTCGCCCTCCAAGGTGAAGCGAAGGGAGTCGGCCTCCTCCGGCACCGCTGCTTGCTGGACGAGAATGCCTGGGGCCGGGAGGTCCTGGCGGAAGCCGGTTTCTTCTTGGAGGGCGCTCAGAGTGAAGCGAAAGTCGAGACTTTCAAAGATCTGCGAGTAAGCGGCCAAGGCGTTGATGGCGTAGGCGGAGGTCAGGGTGTTGAAGGCTTGCTGGCGGATCGGCTCGAGCGCTTTCACGAATCGCTCAGGATCGATCCGACGAAATTCCTCGGGAAAATGCCGAGCCATGACGGCGAAGTATTCGCTATCGAGGCCGAGCGGTTGGTAGTAGAAGTTTTCCGGATCGCTTTCGGCCTGACCCGGGAGGTAGCCGCGGAGCAGTCCCAAGGCTTCCTCGCTCTGCTGGAGGAGGGCGTAGCTGCCTGCGAGGTAGACAGCGGTCAGGTCTTCCTGCCAGGCACCCGAGAACTGGTCTTCGAGCGAGTCCCGGAGACTGAGGAGGTAGTTGGTGGTGACGATCCCATTGCGAGAGAGGAGGTAAATGGCGTAGGCGAGGGTGCGGCCTTCGGTGAGCGTGGCGGGCGAGAGCCTGGCCATGTCTTGAAGAAACTTCAATCCGCGCTCAAGGAGGGTTCGGGGGGGAGGGAAGCCGCGCTCGTTGGCCTCCGTCAGAAAATGGACCACGTAGGTGGTGAGAAAATCGATCTCGACCTGGCCGGGTTGCAGTCGCCAGTAGCCAAAGGAGCCGCGGTTGTCTTGTCGGGAGCGTAGTTGGCTGAAGGTCCGCTCCATTTGGCGCGAGAGTTCCTCGTATTCCAAGCCAAAGTCTGCTTGGTCTGCCAAGATGAGATGGGAAAAGGCTTGGCTGGTGAGCTGCTCGGTGCAGCCGTGGGGAAACTGCTCGAGGTATTCCTGAAGTCCCCGGGCCAGGCCCAAGGGGACGGGGGAAGCGCTCGCTTCGACGGCCCGTAGCTCGCTCAAAAGCTCGCGTTTGAGACTGACTTCGAGGCTTTTTTCGCGACTGAATCCACTCTGGACGACGGTGGTGTAGGGGGTGGCGGGGCGCACGCTGAGGGTAGCGCGGCGGCGGGCCTGGAGGCTGCCTTGGCTGGCCGTGAGCGTGATCTGGGCATCCCCCGGCTTCTCGAGAGCCCGCAGGGTCAGCTTGATGAGTTGTTCTTGCCCCGGCTCGATTTGCAGTTCCTCCTGGGGAAGCTGGATGGCTTCGAGGTGCTCGCTTAGCTCGACGTCGAGTCGCACTTGGGAGACGGCGTTGTCGCCTTCGGTGACATTGGCAAGATTGACCGAGACTTCAAAGAGATCGCCCGGAGCCGCCATGTAGGGGGCTTGGGGCGTGATGACAAACGGCGCTCGGATGAGCGACTCAGTTTGGCTGCGTCCGATGGCCTCTTGGGATGCGGCCACGGCCATGACGCGGAAGGTCCCATTGAAGTAATCGGGCACTTCGTAACTCAGCTCGCCGGCTCCTTGGGCGTCGATGATTCCAGACCAGAAGACGACCGGGGCGTCCTTGGTTCGTTTGAAGGGATTGAGGTTCATCCGGAGAGCCTCTTCGGCCCCGCCCCCGAAAGCGGAGGAGAGATCCACGAGATGCCATTCCGGCAGGACGAGGTCGAGGATTTGGCTGGTGAAGACTTGCAGGGCAGTCTTGCGGAAGAAGTGCTGGAGGGGATCGGGAAGCTGGTAGTCGGTGATCTGCAGGATGCCTTCATCGACTCCGAAGACGAGCAGTTGGGAGGGCTGTGAGACTTGGTAGCGGATGGGGAGAGCCTGGCCGGGCCGGGCTTTGGAAGGCACCTCGAGCGAGACGGTGAGTTCCCGATGGTCGAAGGCCGCGGTGAAGGGCACGACTCCGTAGCTGAGGGGACTCAGGAAGAGTTCGGGCGAGTCAAGGGAGCGGGTGAAATTCACATGGACGTAGGCGGTGCCCTCGAGGTCTTCGGGTACGGGAATGGTCTGGATGGAGGTGGTGGAATCGGTTTGGAACCACTTGTGTGCCAGGACGCGGTCGCTCTCGATGGTGAGGAGGCCTGCTCCCGTGTAGGGAGCGGTGATCTGCACTTCCAGGTCCGAGCCCGGCTCCCAGGTGGGCTGAGCCAGTTTGAGTTCCAATTCGGCATTGCGTTCGAGCGCTTGGCTTTCGGCGCTTTTGCCGACCACTTCGTAGAGCACCTGGCAGACTTTTTGGCCGCCGAGGTTGGTGAATTCCAAGCGGTAGGTGCCAGGGCGGCTGGTATCGAGGGCGAAGGAAGTTTTTCCCGCCTCCATGGGAACCGAGCCCTCTTCTGCGGGGAGGTCTTTGACCACGGAGCGGTAGGCGAAGTTGCCGTTTTCCTGGCGGGCTAAGACGGAGACGGTGCGTTGTTCAATCCGGCGGAAACCGAGGCTCGGGACATCGGCTGGGGTGAGGTCCGGCGCGAGGGCGAGGAGGTCGATGGAACGTGGGGCTTCTTTCGCAATGTAGGAGAGATCGCCGTCTGCCTGGAAGCCAACGACATAGGGGAGGGGGGAGACGAGCACGCGCTGGCTGGCATCCACGCTTTTGCCGCTTCCGGCTTCAAAGCCGTTGGCGGTGAAGGTCAGTTCGTAGGTGGCGTTGCCAAAGCGACCGAGATCGAAGGCAAAGAGGGCTTCGCCCGCCCCGTTGGTGGTGGTCTCGCCGAGGTCGATTTCGTGTTCGAAGCGGTCTCCGTTTTTCTCCAAAAGGGGATCAAAGAATTGGTAGTCGGCAAAATCGCGGAAGCGGAAGCCGCTTGGGTTGAGGAGGAGTTGGCCTTCCACCCGCCGGTCGACAGCGGGGGTTCCGTAGAGATTGGCCAGGGTGATGCGGGCTCCGAGGGCATCGGGCTGCGACCAACCTTTGGCGCCGCTCCCGGTGAAGTCGGCCGTGATTTTGGTTTGCTCGGGCTCGAATTCCTCGACTCGGAAGGTGCAGTCCGCCAGGCGGGCGGAGACATAGTTGTCTCGGAGAAGAGAGACCACCACTTGGTAGACGCCGGTGGGCGAGGTGTAGTCGGTTTCGGTGCTGAATTCGATGACGCCACTGGCGGGCACCCGCTTTTCCATGCGACTGAGATTGCGACCCTGTGGGTCCCAGACGTCGAGGCGGATGGGGAGGCCTTCCAGTTGGCCGCTCCAGTCACGACGCTTCAGTAGGACGGCGCCGTGGATGCGGTCGTCGGGTCGGTAAACGCCGCGTTCGGTGAAGACGAAGCCATCGAGCTGGCGCGCGGATTGAGGATAGAATCCGCCGACGTCGAAGCGGCTGAGCTCCAAGTCGCGATCACCCCGAAAGAGGGGCATGAAGGCGATGTCGCTCCCGTAGCGGGCCACGATGGCCACGGCGGTCCGCTCGCTGTAGGCATTCTCGGGCGTTTCCAAGATGGCGCGACCGGTTTCGTCCGTGCTAGCGCGGGTCAGGGAGGTGCCATTTTTGGCGAGGATTTCGATCTCGGCCCCCACCACCGGGACGCCTTCTTCAATCGATTGCACGAAGACTTCGTGGGTCCTTTGGTAGCGCTTGGCGATGAGGCCCAAGTCGGTCACGAGGATGAAGCGACGGTCGTTGGCCGATGAGATGCTCCGCTGCTGGGAGGGCTGCCAGCCCTGGCTGCGGAGGAAAAAGAGTCCGTAGCGGCCGGTTTCGTCTCCCAAGTAGCGGGTGAAGTCGAAGGTGGAGTAGTTGGCGCTGAAGCGGTCCTTCTGACTGAGGGGCACGACCTGCTGATGCAAGGTGGCGATGTTTTCTTCGCTGAACTGGTAATTTTGGAAGTAAGGGTTTTGGAAGTCGCCGCCGGTCTGGCTCACGAGGTGGTTGATGTCTTCATTGAAGACCCGGTAGAGCTGGTGCCGGATGGCGGGCAGGCCGCGGGATTTGAGATGAATCTGTCGGCGGCCGCTCAAGGCCAGGACGCCACCGTCTCCCAGGATTTGGAGGTCAGCTGAGGGGATGGGAATGGGCGCGACGGCTCCAAAGTCTTCTCCCAGTTCATAGCCGCCGAGAGCCAGGAGACCCTTTTTGACGGCCACCAATAGCTGGCCATCCCGATCGAGAGAAAACCGATAGCTGTGGGTCGCGCTGTAGGTGGTCTCGCTCGGAATGAGAGTCAGAGGAACGGCCGTGGCTTTCTGGAGATCGCTCGGGAGCACCTCGCTGGCCGAGCGCCAGGTGTAGGGCGAGGCGGCCGTGCGATGGGCGGTGGCGGTGCGATTTCGAGGGAGATGGAGGAGCGAGAGCGCGTCGGCCAGGTCCTCAGAGCGAGTTTCTCCCCGAGTCTGGAGAACCAAGACTTGTTCCGGCTGGCCCTCGGCGTTCGTGACGATCCGGGTTTCGGCCGCGGTAATTTGAAAGTAGCTGAACTTGGTGGGAACGGAGGTCTTTTCGCTGGCCTTTCCGGTCCAGGAAGCGCCGCCCAAGGAGGAGGCGACCGCGCCGCTCACGCTCACTTTGAGAAAGCTCTCCTTTTCCGGGAGGCGCAAGAGACCACTGCGGAAGTAGGCTTTCCGGCGGTGGGCATCGAAAGTGAGGGAGAAGTCACCCGTCTCGTGGAGCAAGTCTTCGCTCCCGAGTTCTTCCAGTCGGAGGGCCCGTTGGAGGCTGGCCTCGTTCAAGGGATGGGTGGAAACGATGGTGGCGGTGACCCGCTTTTCATCCGCTTCCTCGGTCTTGGGGTTTTGGTAAAACTGGGTTTCGGTCAGGGACACTTCCATGGCCGGCGTGGTGACCGGCCAGGCGGTTTGGGAGAGGGAAATCCGTTCTGGAAAGGCCTTCTCTGGATCGAATAGGACGAGGTAGTCCGCGCCCGGCGGCCAATCCTCCTTGGGTTGGAAGGCCAGGGTGGTGTCGCTGGTCCAAGTCCATTCGCCAGGGTGGCTCGGCTCGAGGCGAACTCCGGGAGCTTTTGGCACGTCGATAGCGTCGAGGGGGGCGGCGGAGCGGTCGAACTGGAGAAGAATCGGTTCCGGCGCCAGGGCTTCCTCAGAGGAGTAGGGAGTCAAGCCGGGGGCTATGATTTCGATCCCGACCCACTCCCGCTGAGATTGGCTTTTTTGCCATTGGTTGTAGGCAAAACCCCCTCCAATCAGGCTTAGGAGGCCGACGGCGATCGCGACGGAGGTGGCCAAGCGTTTGGCAACCAAGCGGCCAAGTTGGCTGGCCCAATGCGGGGGAATCCATTGGCCGAAAATGGAGGTGAAGAGGTGGCGGGACATAGCGAGGAGCGGGTTAAGCGGAGGAGAGACGTTGGCGGGCGGTCTCGAAGAGGCAGACCCCCGCTGCTACCGAGACGTTCAGGCAGTCGACCGAGCCCCTCATGGGAATGCGAAGCAGAAAATCGCAGGCCTCCCGGGTCAGGCGGCGCAAGCCTTCGCCCTCAGAACCCATGACCAAGGCGACAGGTCCCCGGAGGTCGCAGTCGTAAAGGGACTGGGGAGCCCCTTCGGCCATCCCGTAGAACCAAACGCCGTGCCCTTTGAGCTTTTCCAGGGTGCGGGCCAGGTTGGTGACATAAAAGACCGGGAGGGAGTCGGCCGCGCCGCTGGCGGTGTGTTGGGCAATCTCGTTGAGAGGAGCCGATTTGTCCTTGGGCGCGATGACTGCGTGGGCTCCAGCGGCGTCGGCCGAACGCAGGCAGGCCCCGAAATTCCGAGGGTCAGTCAAGCAATCGAGGATGAGCAGGAGGGGGGCCGTCTCGCGCTGCACGATCTGAAAGAGTTCTTCTTCTGGCCGTGGGGGGAGGGGTCGAGAGCCGCCCTGGCGGCTCGCTCGCTTCAAGGAGTCATTTTTCCGAGGTCGAGGCACGATTTAGGATTCTGCTTGAGATGAGTTATGCCTGAGTCACCTTTCTTTGGCGAGCCGAAAGGCTGACTCCGTGCATGAATTTTCTCGCTACCGCTGAGCGCTTCCAGTTTTTCTCCTTCTCCCACTGGGTCGTGCTTGTGCTGGTGGCGGGTGTCTTCCTCTGGCTGCATGCCGCCGGAAAAGAGGACCCGGATTGTGACCGAGCTTGCCGACAGCGAAAAGGGCTCGGGTTGGTCCTGCTCGTTTGCTACCCGCTGGCCCTGGCGGTTCGTTGGAGTCTCAACGGGGCCAGTCCTTACCTGACTTGGGCCAATGCCCTCCCGATGCATTTGTGCGACTGGGCGGCCATTGCGGGGGGCATCGCCCTGCTGACCGGCAAGCCGCTCTTCGCCGAGCTGACCTATTTCTGGGCCCTAGCGGGGACCCTCCAGGGGCTGCTGACCCCGTCCCTCTACCACGATTTTCCCCATCCCATCTACTTCACCTTTTTTCTTCTGCACGGCTCCGTGGTGCTGGCTGGCCTGTATCTCCCGCTCACGCTGAAGTGGCGTCCACGGCCGGGAGCCCGCCGACGAGTCATTCTTTGGACGCACGTCTATGGGGCGATGGCTGTCTTCGTGAACCAAGTAGGCGGTCGCCAAGTCAACTACGGCTTTCTCCGTGAGAAGCCCGCGGGGTCGCTTTTGGAATGGATGGGGGACTGGCCTTGGTATATTCTTTGGATGATGGCGCTGGTGGTTTTTTTGGCCTGGCTTCTCTTCTTGCCCTTTGATCGCCAGGCGAAACGGCGGGAGGACTTGGACGGTTCTGAAACGGCTATTTCTTGAACCACTGCCCGGCTTCATTCTGAAGCCAAATTCCGCTGGCTGACTTTTGGCGGATGTCCTGAGCGCGTTCCCGACCGACGAAGCTGGGGTCGGCGCCGGTTCGTTTGGCGATGGTGCTGTAGACCACCCGCCGATCGGCGTTTTCGGCTTGGAGAGCGGCGCGTTGAGCGCCATTGAGAGCGCCCCGTTCGCTGAGATAGCCCTGGTTGTTCTCCCCGATGAGGCCGGCCTTCTTGAGAGAGACCATTTGGCCTTGGCGCTGGGCCATGCGGTCTCTCACGGCGTCGATGTCTTGGGCGAGGGCCGGAGTGATCAAGAGGAGGGCGAGGGCCAAGAAGGAAAGCGTCTTCATTGTCTTATTGAATGGTGGGATTTTGATTGTCGAGATCAGAGAAAAAGTTGTCCAGCTCGCGATCCACTTGCACGCGGACATTGAGATTGATTTCGATCGGTTCGATACGGTGCTCAGTCTGCACTTTGATGCAGCCTCCCAAGAGAAGCGCGGCCAAGAGGAAAAAGGTGGGTTGATGAGTTTTCATGATGAGTTCCCAAGAAGACGGCTGCTACCAAAAGACTATTCGCCGCAAAATCAGAAGCCAAGTTTGAATTGCTCCCGCCGCTTCCAGAGTTCCATCAAAGAATCCGCCCCTTCGACCGGGAGAAGATTGAGATTGAGGTGGAGGGGAGAGCGCCCCGGGTTTTGGGAGTCTTCTCCTTCGATTCGAAATTGAGCCAGGAGTTCGGGTCGCTCGGGATCCAGGAGGGCGCCCTGGAGCAAACCAATCCGAAGCTGTCGCAAGGCTTCCTCGGCCTGGGCCAAGGCCCGGTATTGGGCCGTGCCGGGCTCGGCCGTTTGGGTGAGCAGTCCCCGAGCATCGAAACTCAGGAAGGCGGTGGTATTTTCTGTCAGGTAGAGACGACCTCCGCGAGGCTCGATCGCGCCCGCCTTGAGACGCAGGGGCAAGCGGCCATCGACGCGACCGCTGAGCTGGCCCTTGAATTGGGGAAAAGAGCGGATGAGCTTGGCGAGATCGATTCTGCGAAAGCGCAGGTTCATCTCGGAATCGCCCTCGCGAGCATAGACGAAGGCTGGCAAGTCGAGGCTTCCTCCGAACGCTTCAAAACGGGTTTCTTCAAAGGCGATCTTCCGTTGCTGTCGCAACTGGAGGCGGGTTTCCAAGTTGGCGACTTGAACCCCTTGGGAGTCGAGAGAAGCCACCGTGAGAGGGAAAGGTTCCTGGGTGGTCAGGGCACGGAGGTCATTGATTTCGAGGGCTGTTTCGATCCCCTCAGCCTTTAGGGAGAGGCCTGGATCGTGGAAGGTTCCTTCGCGCACTTGCAGGCGGAGGTTGGCTGCGGCTTGCTCGTCCCTGAAGGCGAACTTTCCTTCGGCCTCGACCTGTCCCCCCAGCCAGACGGTGCCCGGCTTCAAGAGTCCGGTCAGATCGAGCTCTTCGAGTTGGCCATGGCGGGTTTTCCAAGCGCCCTGGAGACGGAGACCGTGTTCTGAGTGGTGGGAGAGGTGAGTGGCAGCTTCCCAAGCGAGGCGAGAGGGGCCGATTTCGAGCTCGCTCAGCAGTTGCAGTCGCCCTTCTTGGTAGGCCAACTGCAAGGCCATTTGGTCGATGGTCTTCTCGAAGTCGTTCCAACGAAGGCCAAAAGAACCCTCCGCGAAGCCGCCCTTTCCCATGGGCCCAGTCGGCCCGAGCTGCACGAGGCCCTCAAAGGGAACCGATTGGAGCGGCTTGGCCTGCACCACTGTTTGGCCGCTCGTCGAGGCGAAAAGACATTCGGGCAGAGCTTGGGCTCGAAGGGCGATCTGGGGCGACTGATTTTCTCCCAGGGAGGCGCGTAGTTGGAGCTGGCCAAGGGCCAAGTGGAGGGCGGGGAAGGGTCGCAGACGGGCTTGGTCGATTTCTGCTTCCACTTGCATTTGTTCGATTCGCGAGCCGCGAAGCCGAGCCACGGCCTCCAGGGAGAGAGGGGAGGCCTCATAAGGGCTCAAGTCGGGGAGAAAGCCCTCCGGGAGGAAGAAGTGAAGCTCTCCGAGAAAGGCCAAGAGGTCGAAGGACTCGCTGCGGAGTTGGATTTCTTGCAGGCCTCCTTTCTGCGGAAGGACCTGGAGATTCCAGTGGCCTTCCTGGCTGGCGATCTGGACTTCGCTGGCCAATCTCTTGTCGGCCATTTTTCGGAGGCTCGCGCGAAAAGCGAGTGGCTTTTGCAGGACGGCGTTCGCCAGGATCAGTTGGGAATCGGCGACCTCAAATTCCGAGACGGGGAGCTGGAGCGATTCTTGGGAGAGAACGCGAGAGGGAGGGGCGGTCGGGGCCGAGCGGGTGGCAGCGCGGGGGGGCAGGGGCCTCAGAAAGGGCTCGGGGTTGAGCACCACCACGGCTTGCTCCAGCACCACCTGGCCGAGCTCCCGCTCGAAGAGGAGTTCGGGTAGCCGATAGTTGACCGTGAGGCGCTCCGCCTCGATCCCCCAAGCGGGCCCTCTCGCTCGGATGCTGCCAAAAATGGCCTGGGAGAAACCGATGTGTTCGACCTCGAAATCGCTCTCCTGCACGAGGGGATGCTTCCCGATTTGCTCGCGAATGGCGCTTCGGATGAGGGTCGGCAGATTGAAAAAGAACCAGACGCCACCCAGCAGGAAGACCAGAACCAGGCCCAAAAGAGCCCCTTGCCACGCGCGCCAGCCGCGAGTTTTTTTGGAAGCAGGACTCAGGATGTCTTTTCCCACAGGTTCATTCGGTTTGTCCTTGTTCTCGTCAGGAACTTGTAGAAGACTCCCTGGCTAAGCGGGAAGCGAAAAACCTTAATCCTGTTCCCCAATCCACCATGAAGAAAATCGAAGCGATCATCAAGCCCTTTAAAATGGAAGAAGTGAAAGAGGCCTTGGCCGAGGCTGGCATCCAAGGGATGACCATCACGGAGGTAAAAGGCTTTGGCCGTCAAAAAGGCCATACCGAGATTTACCGGGGCAGTGAATACACCGTGGACTTCCTCCCCAAGGTCAAGATCGAGATTGTGGTGGATGACACCGAGAAAGAGTCGGTCTGTGACGCGATCCTCAAGAGCGCCAAGAGTGGCAAAATCGGGGACGGAAAAATCTTCGTGACCGACGTGGAGGAAGCGATCCGAATCCGAACCGGCGAGAAGGGATCGACGGCGGTCTCGAGCGATTGATTTGGCCGGGTCCGCTACTCCACCCTCTCCTTTCAGAAAGACCTGTCGTTCTCGGGACGGCAGGTCTTTTAGCGTCGGGGAGAGAAGCGAATGGCGGCGTGGCTCCCTCCGGACCAGGGGGCGTTCAAGCGGGGAGCGAATCGTGGCACCGGGAAGTGCTTGCCGCTGGCTTTTCTACGGGAGGCTCGCCAGAAAGCACTCCCTACCAGCAGCAGAAGAACCGGGGCCGCGGCCCATTGGATGAGTTCGAGGTTGAGCGCGGAGTCTTGCTGGGGGAGTTCCTTGGCTTCGACTTGGACGGAGAGGGCAGCTTGCTCTTCCCGAGTGGTGATCTGTGCGATGATGTCTGTGTATTCTCGAATCAAATTCTCGCTCACAGCCACCGCCCGTTGGTCCGACCGCGGGAGGTGGCGGGTGGGAATGGCGGCTCGGTAGACGGCGTCATTCAGGTTGGTGATCTCGAGGTGTTGGGTCCCGGTGCCGCCCACCTGAAACTGCATTTGCTCGTAGTCGCCGGTCGAAATCACGATGATGGCAAAGAGCTGGGATTGGGAGAGTTTCCACTCATCTGCCAGCTCAAAAGTCTTGTCCTGCCAGTCGTAAGGCAGCATTTCCATGGTGATGAGCAGGAGATCCATGCCCTGGTCTCGGTAGTGGGAGGCAAAGAGGTCGGCGAGTTCCTCCGCTTGTTTTTGGCTGAGCGTGGAGGTGGCGTCGATCAGATGCCGGTTCATCCGCGGCTGCTCCAGGAGCCGGTCCAAGACGGATTGGTCGGCATCGATTTGGGCCGATAGCGGTGAGACCCAGGTGGAGAAAGCGAGGGGGAGCAGGAGGAAAAGACGCACGTTCATGAGCGGGCAGTGAGCGATTGGTAACCACGCGAGAGCGAGAGCAGGACGCTGGTGAAACAAGCGTCGATGCCGTTTTCCCACTGGCCTTGTTCCCAGTAGCCGACCGCGGATTCCAAGATGTCGATCAGCTCATTGTCGGAGAGATAATGCTCGAGCGCGAAGCCAGCCGTGAAAGCGGCCTCGCCTCGGTCCGGGTCGAGGACCAACAAGAGGCCAAAGTAACGGCTATCGGCCGAGACGGCGTAGGGATCCTCGCTGTGATTGAAGAGCCAGAAACCATATTCCTGGAGGCTGACCTCCTGAGGCAACTGGGCGAGGCAGACGAAGGGGCGGATTTGCGGGTAGGTCCTTTGGATCTGATTGACAGTGGTTTCGATGCGATCCCGATTGACGCGCAAGCTGGGTGCGAGCCCCACTTCATCGATTAAGGGGGACAGCTCCGGAGGGCGGCCCAGGAACTGCCCCCGAATGGCCGCATCATTGACCCCACAGGTGGGACAGGCAGCGCTTCCCGATGCCACCGGAGCTCCACAATGGGGGCAGGCATGGGGCAAAACTTCCGCAGATGAGTAAACCATGCAGAAATTATAGTATTTCTAATCAATGAGGGCAAGCTGGATACAAAAAAAGAGGCGCGGGAAAGACCCGCGCCCCTCGTGGGAGTCGCTTGGGAGCAAATTTTTGCCTCAGGCGATACGACGCCTGCGGAAGATGAGGGCCATACCGCTCAAACCCAAGAGCGCTGTGACGCCGGGTTCGGGAACGGCATTGAAGTGCACGGCAGTGAGGGTGGCACCGCCGCTGGCCAGCCCGAAACCGGAAAGATCGAGAACGCCCGCTTCGACCGTGTTGAGAGCCACTTCTTCAAATTGCGGGGCGGAGACGCCACTGCTGGGAACCTGCCAAGCGGCCGTCACGCTGAAGATGGTGGAGAGGGATGGGTCAGGGGAGTTGAAAGAGAGAGTGACGGTTTCACCGGGATCAAAAATGACACCGTAGCCGCCGTAGCTGTCGTCTTCGCCAATGGTGGTGATGTCACCCGTTTTGCTGGTGAAAGTGACGGTGCCGTAGCCAAAGACGTCCACCACCAGAGGGGCGAGGTCATTGTAAGAACCTTCTGCGACCACGTCATTGTCGGCAGTCAGAGCTGGTTCGTCGGGGTCGGTGATGACATCCTCTCCGTTGAAAATGAGAGAGAATTGCGGGTTGAAAGCCTGCGCTGAACTGAAGGTCAGCAGGATGGCGGTCGCGGAGAGCAGGGTGCGGTTCATCAAATCAATTTTGTAGTTTCTTTTAGATTTGCCTCTCGATTATAGCAATTCATATAAATCGGTCAACAATTTTCTAGCTTTTCTGATTAAATTCGCAATTTCGAGAAAAAAAGGTAGATTTCGGGCCCCGTCTGTCCCCCAAGAGACCTCGTGAAGCTGGCCCCACGTTTTCGTCTCGCGTTGGTGAGAGCCGAGAGGTAGCCGGCTGTTTTACCGCTGAATCCTGTAGCGTGGGACTATTCTGCGGCTGAGACGCTCTCCAGCGAGAGCAGTTCCTCGGTCTCCACCTTGACGAGGTTGCCACGTTGATAGACCTCCAGCTCGGAGCGGACGAAGCCCTTCCCCGGCACAAACCAGAAGAAGCGTCGGACAGAATCTTGACTGCCCGAAGGTTCGTCCTGGTTGAGAGCGCGGGTTTCCACTACGCGAATCTGAGTGGCTTCGAAGGTCCCGGCTGGCACCTCCACTTCTTCTTGGGCGATGACGTCAAAGGTGCGCATCGTTTGGGCCCCACCGACTTCGCTAGTGACCTCCCAGCTCATTCCTGGCTCCATTTCTGTTTTCAGATAGGGAATGGCGGGATCGACGGCCACATAGCGGGCTTCCCCAGTCGGGAGAAAGAATTTGCTCCCGAGGTAGTGGAGCCCCTCGGGAGAGAGGTTCCAAAAATCATTTCGCAAGCGTGTTTCTTCATTCCGCGTGGAAATGCTGAGCGCGGGCGTTTTCTCCTCTCCAATGAGGCTGATGCCTTCGACCGCCATGGTTTTGACGGCTTTGAGGTCTTGCGGGTTGAGCTGTCCTTCCGGTAGCTCGCCCTCTGGCTCGGGAAGAAGGGGCAGTCGGGTGGTGACTTGGTAGGTCCAGGTGGTTCCAGTTTCGGTGGGCAAAAGAGGCTGGGCCGGAGGAGCCGGAGTCGGGGGCGGGGTCTCGCTTTCTGGAGGGGCGATGGGTTGGGGGCCATCGCAGGAGGGGAGCGTTAGAAGACAAAGAAGGGAAAGAAGACCAAGGCGAGGCAGTTTCATAATTTCAAGCGAATGGCGGCGTTGTTTCCCCCAGAGTAGGGCGCTCCCAAGCGGGTGCGAGGCTTGACATTGGGAAAGTTCTGTCGCAGGCGATTGGTGAAGAGGGCGAGCTTGAGCACAATGGCTAGAATGACGAGGCCGCCGGCTGCGAGACCGATGGCGGCCGGGAGCCACGACTGCCAAGTTTCCGAGGGAGTGCCAAGGGGAGCGCTCGGAGCGAGGCCGTCGGCTGCTTCGATTTTTCGCTGGACCTCGCTCGCACGATAGTTGTTGCGTTGGGCGAGGATGCGGAGTTCTTCGGCCATCTCCCGGCAGAGGCGGTCGAGCACGGCGGCAGGTGCCCCAGCGCTGGCGGCGCGTTGGAGGGCCAAGTCGACCAGTTGCTGCGGGTTTTGGGAGCGAATTTGCTTGAGCTGCGTGCCGAGAGGAACCACCAGGGGCGTTTGAGGCTCGGCCGAAAAGCTGAGGACCATGGCACCGAGAGCGGATCGCCCGCCCCAGGAGTGAGCCAGTTGGCCGACTGAGTCCTCCGGATAGTCATCCTTCGAACCCGGGAGGGTGAGGAGGAAGACGTCGATTCCGTCGCTTTCTTGGAAGGACGCCAAATCCCTTTCGAGCTGGCTGAGCTGGGTGGCGGATAGAATCTCCGCCAAGTCGGCCACCTGACGATTCTCTCTCTTCGGAAAGGGGGAAGAGGGGCTGGAAGCCTCTTGCGCCTGGAGCAGGGGAAGCCAGGCCAGTAGCCAGAGGAGGGAAATTCGCAGCAATCGGGGCATGGGTTCAAGCAGGCTCTTTGTAAACCAGTCGAGAGCGCTCCTGCGCATCGAAGAGGGAGTCTTGCAGGGTGGTGGTGAGGGAGAGAAAATACTGCTTCAGGAAGTCGCCCGCCGAGTGGGCCGGGCTTTTGTTAGCCTGTTCGAGGAGGGCGCGGAGCTTGGCGTCGGTCAGGATGGGATCGAGTTGGTAGCCGACGGTGAGGGAGGCGCGTCGTCCTCGGCGATCATAGACCAGAAGGACGGTCCGCTGGCGTTTCTCTTTTTCTTTCGCTTCTTTGTCGCTTGGGAGCGGCGCACTATTGATGAGCCAAAAGCCAAATTCCCTCGGGTCCGCTTCTTGCGGGAGCGAGACGAGTGCGTGACAAAAAGCCAGTCCCGAAAAAGTGCGCTCCAAGCCTTCGACCCGACGGTTCAAGGCGGCGCGCACTTTGGGCACCAGCTGGCTTTCGGGATCGATGAAGCGCTCGAGCGCGGGGGGCTCAAAAGGGAAACGGGTTTGGCTTTGCTCGAAGGTGAAGTCGCAGAAGCGACAAGTCTCGTGCAAGTCGCGCAGAGATTGCAAACAGCGCGGGCACTGCGGAAGCTCATGCGTGAAAACGGAGGCGTGATAAGGCATAGCCGTTGCAGAAACAATAGAGATTATGGCCAAGGGAAGAAAGTCTTTTCTTGGGAGGGGCGGGAGGGGGCAATCGGGGCTTGGCGTTGTCTCCCAAGTGGGCCATTCTTGCCGCTGTCATGGAATCCCACGAAGTTTTTCGCGAACTCCTCAAGCACTCCAGCGCCAAGGCAATTGCCGCGGATTTGGGGGTGTCTCTCTCGCTTGTTTACAAGTGGAGTGAAGAGCCTTCTTCGGAAGGAGCGGGCAGCGGCAGCCGCAATCCGCTCGATCGGATCGCCGGAATCATCGAGACCACCCAGAGCTTGGCAGTCTTGCAATGGCTCTGCCAACGGGCGGGTGGCTACTTTGTCCACAACCCGGCAGCCCTTTCCTGCGGGGAAGAGGCGGTCATGCCGGCTACCAATGAAATCGTGCAGCAATTCGCGGATTTGCTGAATGAGATTTCGGCGGCCGCGGCCGACAACGACATTGATGAAAAAGAGGCGACCCGCATCCGCCAAGTCTGGGAGCTGCTCAAGTCGTATGGCGAGGGCTTTGTGCGGGCCTGCGAAGAAGGGGACTTTTCTCGCATTCGCGAAGCCGAAGCGGGACGCCAAGCCTCATAAGGAAGGGGCGGGGGCCTGACTCAGCACGTCCTCTCCTTCGGATTTTGCCACTGTTACGGCGCAGCAGGAATCGCCGAAGACATTGACGGCGGTTCGCGACATATCCAGCAGCCGGTCGACCGCCAGAAGAGCGATGACGGCGTTCTCGGCCCCGGGCACTTGGGAGTTTTTGAGGATGAGAAGGATGGCGACCAAGCTGGCCGAAGGAATGCCGGCCACGCCGATACTGGTGAGAAGAGCGGCCACCACAATGATGAATTGTTCACCGAAGCCAGTGGCCACGCCCATGACCTGCGCCACGAAGATGACGGCCACGCATTCATAGAGGGCGGTTCCATCCATATTGACAGTCGCTCCGAGAGGCAGGGTGAAGCTCGAAGTCCTCCGGGAAACCCCTGCGTTCTCTTGGATGCAGCGCATCGTGACGGGCAAGGTGGCGGAGGAGGAGGCGGTCGAGAAAGCCAGCAGGAGCGCTTCTCGCATGGCTTGGAAATGCCTCCAAGGATTGACCCGCGCCACGAACCTTAGGATCAGTGGCATGGTGATCCCCAAATGGAAGCCGAGGGCCAGCAGCACGGTGAAGAAGTACTTTCCGAGTGAAACGAAAAGCTCGGCCCCGGTGTCGTGAATGACGGGAACGATGAGCGCGAAGACGCCGAGGGGAGCCAAGGCCATGATCCAACGGGTCACCACGATCATGACCTCATTGCCCGCCACGAAGAAGTCCCGCAGGGTGGCCATTTTTTCCAAAGGCAGGCGGGTCATGGCGATGGCGAAAAGCAGGGAGAAAACGATCAATCCCAAGAGCTGGCCATTGTCGGTGGCGGCTTCAAAAATGTTCGGAGGGAACATCTTTTTGAAGATATCGAAGTAGTCGGTCGCCTCCCGCTCGTTCGCGGCCGCCACCTTGGCCTGCTGGGAGGCGGAGGCTTCGGCGGCTCCTTTTTCGAAGGCTCGTTGGATGGTGGCGGAAGGCTGCCCATTTTCCAAGCCGGGCTCGAAGAGATTGACGAGAGTCAGCCCTACGAGAATGGCCAACAGGCTGCTGAGCGCGTAGAATCCGAAGGTTTTGAGTCCCAGGCGACCAAAGCCCTCGACCCCATGAAGCCCCGCAATGCCGGCCACAACCGAAGTCACCACCAAGGGCACGATGATCATCTTGAGGGCCTGGATGAACAGGCCACCAACGAAGGCCAAGGTCGCCAGCAAGCCGGAGGCGAAGCTGCCTTCGACGGGCTCGGGTGCCACCGCTCGCAGGAGGAGCGCAAGGAGCAACCCTGCTCCCAGGGCGAGGAGGATCTGCCAATGGGGCTTCAGTCGAAACATGTCAGAGGAGATAAACCCAACTGAAGTGTTTTGAACCGATTTTTAGGCCAACTTCGAAATGACTGCCCAAGAAGAGAGAAGGATCACTCGCCGTGTCGGTAGACAACCTTCGCTCGCCCGTTTTTTTCCACGATACTGAACATGCCCTTTCCGGCCTTAGCGAGGGCCAGCAGACCGTCCTCAGCGCCTGGTTCGATGAGGGCGGTGGCATTGACGGTGATGCCGCGGCGGGAGGCGTAGCGGGCCAGCTCAATGGCCTCGTCACTGCTGGACTTGCGGACAGCTCCATCGGTCATGAAGAAAATGGTGTCGGGTCGCGGGTCCATTTCGATGGCCGCTTTGAGTGGTTTCACCCAATCGGTTCCGAGAACCATGTCGGCACTGCGGACATAAGAAGTGGTTTTGGAAATGTTGGCCCGGGTGGCTTGGCTCCATTCGAAAGGCACTTTCTTTTTGGTGTATTCCCCGTTGCTGTAAGGATACTTTTCGCCATTGAAAGTGACGGCCGCTTTTCCGTTCAAGCCCTTTTCACTGTCGGGGAGATCAGCTCCAGCCGGCCAATAGGGGCCAGCGAAACAAATCAGGATAAAATTTTTGTTTTCCTCCAGCTTGCGGAGCGACTTGGTGAGTTCGTCCCGCATGAGATCGACTCGGCCTTTTTGATTCATCGACTTCGAAAAATCGACGACGTAGGCGATATTGTTCCCCTTCGACTGAGTCCCGAAAAAGGTCGGTCCCACTCCGCCACTGGAAGCCGGGGCAAAGCCGTTTCCGAAAGAAGGTGGAGCCCCGAAGTCCATGGTGGGGTTGTTGATGGGGACCGGAGAAGTCGCCACCGTAAAACTGGTGGGACTGGGCGTGGTCAGCGTGAAGCTGGTGGTGGTGGTAGCCGGTGTGGAGGCCTGTTGTCTGGTTTTTTGCTGCGGCTGGTCCTCCGGGGTGTCGCTGATGCTGGGTGCGCCCACCACGGAGATGGTAGGAATCTTCTTCTCAAAAGTCGCAATGACCCAGAGCATGAGGACGGCCGCGATCGCGCCCATGAAAAGGAGGGTCGTGAAAATCGCCGCGATGGTGGCCTTGCGGTCTTCGGCGGCCTTGAGCTGGTCGGGGGCGGGAGCGAATTCCATGGGGTCGTTTTGGGGGAGGGGATTGGGGGGGAGGGGGTTGGACGGCTCTCCGCGGTGGCATGGTGCCGGCGGAGGCAAGGAGGTGTGGGGATTAAGAAAGAAAGCGAGGCCGCGCAATCAAATGATTTTGACGTTTCGACTTCTGCTAGCTTTGCAGCATACCAATCGAAATCCGATTCGGTCAAGCCGAATTCGCGCTGCGGAGAGTCTCCTTGGTAGAGCCAAAAATCGGTTTGGGCGAAACGGGGAGAGCGGGGGGAGGGCGGAGAAAGCGGCTTTTTCTTGGGAGAGATGGCTGGCCCACTAGGACTCGAACCTAGAATGACTGAACCAAAATCAGCTGTGTTACCGATTACACCATGGGCCAAAGAAGCGCTCTCCGAGCGGTTAGGACGGTAGCGAAAAAGGAACTTTCTGCAACTACTTCTTGCTACCTCGATTGATACGAGGGCCCTCCTCCTGAGAGCTTGGTATCAAGAAACTTTTCCCGTGAGCGGGACGCTCAGGTGTTCGCTTTCTGGTAAGAGGAAACGCCAAGGGAAATCGACCGCCTTCGAGATGCCGATGCGAAGATCCCGCGCCACCGGGCCGAGCGACCTGCCATCGTCTCTCAGATGGAGGGCCTGGCCTCGGCCCCAGAGAGTTTGTTCGTGTTGGTCCGGACCGATGGCGAGTGCCTGGCCGATCTTGCCCGGTCCCGAGCAGAGATCCCGCAAGCGAAGCTTGTTGCGGCGCTCTTGCATGAGTTGCACGCCTGCGACCGGCTCCAAGGCCCGCACGAGCACCAAGCCATCGCCGCTTGGATACTTGGTGAAGAGATTGAAAAGCCAATGGACTCCATAATTGAGGTAGACATAGCTGGTGCCAGCCGGGTGGCGCGCTACGAACTGGCGGGCTTTTTTCTGGTGAGCCGTGTGGCAAGCGGGATCGCCTTCCACCGCGTAGGCTTCTGTCTCGACCACTCGGCCAACCGTCGTTCCGTGAACGAGGAGCTTCCCCAGCAAGTCTTCGGCAACCTCCAGAACCGGACGCTCATAGAAGGAGCGAGACAAGAGCCTGCCCTTCACAGCCCAGTGGGGTGATCTAAGAAGGTCCATTCCAGCGAAAAGTGCTCACTCCACCACTGGGCGAGCGCTTTCACTCCAAAGGTCTCGGTGGCGTAGTGGCCAGCATAAATGAGATTGACCCCCAGCTCCTCGGCCAAGGGGTGGCTCCAGTGGGGGCCTTCCCCGGTCACAAAGGTGTCCACGCCTTGCTCGGCCACCGCCCCGACTTCGCTCCCGGCACCGCCGGTCATGAGGCCCAGCTCGCGAACCTGAGAGGGTCCTCCTGGGGCGAGATGAGGGCGGGCGCCGGTGACCTCCGTGAGCCTTTCGAGGAGATCGCTCAACGCGAGTTCGGTCGAACCCCGCAAGCCCAGGGGAAGGCCTTTCCAAGGAAAAAAAGGCTGTGCTTTCGAAAGTCCGAGGGCCTGCCAGAGCTGGGCGTTGTTGCCGAGGGTTGGATGCACGTCCAGAGGCAAGTGGGCGCTGTAGATGGCGAGATCATGATCGATCGCTAGACGCAGTTTTTCCAAGCTGGCCCCAGTGTGCGGCTGCAAGCCCTGCCAGAAAAGTCCGTGGTGCACCACGAGAAGATTCGCTTGGCAGGCCACGGCTTTTTTGATGACGGGGAGGGAAGCGTCCACGGCGGCCGCGATTTTGTGGACCTCCCCCCGATTCTCCAGCTGCAGTCCATTGAGGGCGTGGGGATAATCTTGGATCTCGCTCAGGCGGAGCTCTTGGTCGGCGGCGGCAGCCAGATCGGACATCGAGGCCATAGAGCACTCTTGGGAGGCAAGCGAGGGCCTGGCGAGGATTTTTTTGGGACACGCTCACGAAGTGCGCTAGGGTCGCCGCCATTATGTTGCAGGCAGGGATCGTGGGGCTTCCGAATGTTGGGAAATCGACTCTTTTCAACGCGGTCACGCGCACCCACAACGCCGAGGCCGCCAACTACCCTTTCTGCACCATCGATCCCAATGTCGGGACGGTCCTGGTGCCGGATGCGCGTCTCGACTGGCTGGGCCGAATGAGCCAGAGCGAAAAAGTGCTGCCGACCGCCATCGAGTTCGTGGACATCGCCGGTTTGGTCCGAGGCGCCAGCGAGGGAGCGGGACTGGGCAATCAATTTTTGGCCAACATTCGCGAGGTGGACGCGATTGTGCAGGTGGTCCGCTGCTTTGAAAATGGCGATATCATTCATGAATTGGGCTCGGTCGACCCTGTTCGGGATATCGAAATCATCAACGCGGAGCTGATCCTGGCCGACATCGCGGCCTTGGAAAAACGCCTCTCCAGTCGAAAGAAGAAAGCCAAGGGAGGAGGCAAGGATGCCCTGGCCGAAGTGGCCTTGATGGAAAAAGTGCTTCCTCACTTGAACGAGGGAAAACCAGCGGTCACAGCCGAGCTGAGCCAGGAGGAATGGAAGCTCCTCAAGAGCTTTCAACTGCTTTCCGCCAAGCCCACCCTCTTCGCCTGCAATGTGGCTGAAGAGGAAATCGCGGGAGCGCTGGCAGCTCCCGACCAGCACCCTTGGGTGGCCAAGGTCCGAGAGTATGTCCAAAGCGCGCAGGAGGCGGAGGCGGTCGTGATTTCAGCGCGCATTGAGGAGGAGCTGATGGAGTTGGAAGCCGAGGAGGCGCAAGAGTTCTTGGCGGACATGGGGGTCTCTGGCAGTGGAGTGGGAGACTTGATCCAAGCGGTCTACAATCTTTTGGGTTTGCGCACTTACCTCACAACGGGCCCGAAGGAGACCCGTGCCTGGACCATCCGGGCGGGCGACAAAGCGCCCGCGGCGGCCGGCGTCATCCACACGGACTTTGAACGCGGCTTCATCGCGGCGGCGGTCGTCAGCTACCAAGATTTGGTGGCGTCCGGTTCCGAAGCCAAAGCGAAAGAGGCCGGGAAGCTTCGCTCCGAGGGCAAGGAGTATGAAGTCCAAGACGGAGACGTCATCGAGTTCCGCTTCAATGTTTGATTTCATGAGCAAAGTTCCCCTTTTCCTTTTTTCTTTGAGTGGGGCCGCCCTGGCGGCCGAGGCGCAGCAGCCGGACCAACTGGTGCAAAGCCCGGCCCCATACGCCAACGTCATCCGCATCCAAAACGCTTCCCAAACCTGGGACTACGGGACCCCCTGGAATGCGGGTCGCTTCGGTCGCAACGGCGGCACCGGTTGGAAGGTGGGGCCCAACCAATTTGTGACCAACGCGCACGTGGTCAGCGCCAGCAAGCAGTTGGTGGTCTTCCGCTATGGCGATCCCACGCCCTACGCAGCCACCATTGAGCACATTGCGCACGATTGTGACTTGGCCCTCTTATCACTCGAGGATGCGGGGGCTTTCGCGGACATCGCCCCCTTAGAAATCGGCGATGTCCCGGCTCTTGAGAGCGAGGTCCGAGTCATTGGCTACCCCGTGGGAGGGCAACGGATTTCCGTGACCCGAGGGGTGGTCTCCCGGATCGACTTCAGCACCTACAGTCACAGCGGGATCGACCAGCATCTCGTGGTGCAGGTGGATGCCGCCATCAATCCCGGGAACAGTGGGGGACCGGTCCTCCAAGATGGCAAAGTGGTGGGCGTGGCCTTCCAAGGGCTCCGCTCGGCCGACAACACGGGTTACATCATCCCGACTCCAGTCCTGAAGCGCTTCCTGGCCGACATCGAAGACGGCTCTTATGACTATTATGTCGAGCTGGGCATCTCCGAATTTGCCCTCCTCAATCCAGCCCAGCGCCAAGTGCTCAATCTGCCCAACAATCGCCAAGGCGTTCTCGTGACCTCGGTGGCGAAAGGGGCCTCGGCCTACCCGGAAATCCAAGAGGGCGATGTTCTCCTCTACATCGATGGCTTTGAAATCTCCGCGGGCGGAAAAATTTCGCTCGATGGAGAAAAGGTCAATTTCAATGAAGTGGTGGAGCGGAAGTTCGAGGGGGATACCGTCACCATCGGGTTCCTTCGCAACGGCCAGCCCATGAGTGAGGACATCACCCTTCATCCGTTTAAGGAAATTGATTTCCTGAAGGTCAAGTATGAGGAGCGGCCTCGCTATGTCCTCTTCGCGGGCCTCCTCTTCCAGCCCCTGGAACGAAATCTCTACACCGCCTACTCCTTTCGAAACCAGGCTATTCGAAAAATCTTCGCGGACTACATCGGGGAGGAGCTTTACAACGAGTATCAAGACGTGGTCATTCTGACCAAGGTTTTGCCGGATGCCCTGACCTCCGAAATTGCCGGTTTCGCGGAATCGATTGTGGAAGAAATCAATGACCAGCCCGTCCGCTCTTTGACCGATGTCTATCTCGCCTTGAACCAGGCCATGGTGGACGGACAGCTGGACGAGTTTGTGAAGATCAAAGTGCGCGACAGCGGAAGGCCCATCATTCTCCGCTCAGCTGAAATCCAAGCGGCCCATGAGCGGGTCATGGCGCAATATGGCATACCAGTGGAGGCGCGGCTTTCCGAGTAGCATGAACCATTCATCACTTCCGTTTTCTCTCTTCCTTCTTTTGCTGGTGGGCCTGGGTGGCTGCCAGCAAGCGCCGGAGGCGGCTGTTCCCGAGACTGAAGCGGCCGAGTCCATGTTGGTCCCGGACGAATCCCTCGTCCGGGTCTTTGTGACCACCCAGCCCCACAATTTCCGCCAACCTTGGCAAAAAGCCGAGGCCAGACGCAGCCAAGCCGTGGGAGCTGTGGTGGCCGGGGAGCGGGTGTTGGTGACCGGAAATCTGGTAGCGGATGCCACCTTTATCGAGATCGAACCGCCCGAAGGAGGCAGCAAAGTCATCATGGAGGTGGAAGAAGTGGACTACGAAGCCAACCTCGCGGTCCTCAGGCCGCAGGGAGAGGCGGGGTTTCTGGCGGACTGCCGGCCGCTGGAAATCGAGGGCGCTGCTCGCAAAGGGGACCCGCTCAGCATCTGGCAGATTGAGGACAATGGGGATCTTTTCCCGGTCGATGGAACCATCACCAAGGTTTCGATGGATACCTACTTCCTACCCGGCAGCTTTTTCTTGGTCTATGAGGTCAAGGCAGCCTTTGCCAATAAGACGGGCTCGCTCACGGTCCCCGTCCTGAAGGATGGCAAATTGGCTGGGATTCTTCTTGGTTACAGCGCTCAAAATGAGACGGCTACCGTCCTGCCCGCCTCCATGATCGACCGCTTTCTGACGGCGCTGGATGAAGGGGGATTTCCTGGTATTCCCACCATTGGTATCACCTATTCGCGGACCGAAGATCCGCAGTTCCGCACCTACCTCGGTTTGAGGGAAGAGGTGGGAGGAGTTTTTGTGAGCAATATCGTGAAGGATAGTGTGGCTGATCTCAGTGGTTTGGCGGTCGGCGATGTCATTGTGCAGATCGATGAGCATCCCATCGATAAGCGAGGCTTCTATGACCACCCCGAATACGGCCGTCTCCAATTCAGCCATTGGGGCCGGGAGGTCAGGGGGGTCGGCGATACCTTGATTCTGAAAATTGTCCGAGATGGGGAGTTGATGGAAAAAGAGGTCGAGCTGACACGGAAGGAACCCGAGGAATACCTCATTGATCCTTATGTGTTTGATCGCGGTCCGCGATTTCTCATGTTGGGAGGAGCGCTCTTTCAGGAGCTGACGAGGAATTACCTCGTGAGCTTTGGGAAGGACTGGCGGGACGATGCGCCCTTTGACTTGCTTTATGCCCTATCCAATCCCGACGAGTTTGAGGAAGGGCGCGAAAAACTCGTCTTCCTCTCTTACGTCATTCCGACACCGGCCACCGTCGGCTATGAAGGACTCAATAGCCTCATCGTGACCAAGGTGAATGGCCAGACGATCGCCTCCCTCGCCACCATGAAGGAGGCGCTCGCGCAGCCGATAAACGGGATTCATACCATCGAGTTCGAGGACTCCCCCAACGCCATTCACTTGGACGCTGCCCTCGTCGAACGGATCAACCAAGCGCTCCAACAACAAGGAGTCTCGCCTTTGGAACGGGTGGAGTGAACTGATGGAACGGAGTCGCCTTGGAATCGTCTTCGATTGGGATGGGGTGGTCATCGACTCCCATCGACAGCACGAAGAGAGCTTTGAAATGTTGGCGGCGGAGCTGGAGCGGCCTTGGGAGCCAGCGTTTTTCAAACGGGTCTTCGGGGTGCGGAACAATGAACTCTTTCCCCACCTTCTCCATTGGGCCGAAGCGGGGGACCAGGAACGAATCCAATGGCTCAGCGACCGGAAGGAGGCACTCTATCGCGAACTGGTCGTCCGGGATGGGATCGAGCCGCTCGCGGGAGTGTGCGCCTTCCTCGATGAATTGGAGCAGGCGGGAATTCCCACTTCGGTCGGCACGTCCACGCCCCGAAAAAATTACGAAGTGATCGTGGAAGTGTTGGGCTTGCGAGGACAGTTTCACCAGGTCACGGCGGCGGAGGATGTGACGAAAGGAAAGCCCGCTCCCGATGTTTTCTTGAAAGCGGCCGAAAAGATTGATCGCTTGCCTGGAAATTGTGTGGTGATCGAAGATTCCCACGCCGGTTTGGAAGCTGGGAGAGCTGCTGGCATGAAGACGGTCGCGGTGGCGACCACTCACCCTCTCGCGAGTCTTCAGGCAGACCTGGTGGTGCCCGATATGACCCACGTGAGCTTATCGGCCATCGAGGCGCTTTTTTCCTAATACCAAGCTGCAGAATTGGCTGGTAGAATGGCCGAGTGGATTTCGGGCCAGACCAAGGCGCGACGAGGGCGCGGTGCAGGCACCGTAACCGAGGAGCAACGCAGGGCTGGCTCCAAAGACACCGGCTCTCCCTTCCCCGCGCTTCAGCGCCTCTTCCCCACTCTACCTCCCCTCCATTCTACCAGTGAATTTTGGAGGTTGGTATAAGGGCGGCTGGAGGAACTTACTCTCCCAAACAGTAGAGAAACTCCTCCCGATGGCCCCGGTTTTTGAAAGCCACCCGGAGAAACAACTCGTCTTCCAGGGCGACCGGGCTGGCGTAGGCTTGGTCTCCCAACTGATTTTCGGCGACCTTTTCAAAGCCATCGCTGCTCGCGCGGAAGACCACCGTGGTCCCGCCCAGAAGGCTGGCGTAGATCAAATCGCCCACCAAAAGGGGAGAGGCTTTGATACCGCCTCTTCCGAGGCGTTCCTTCCACATCAGTTCCCCATCGGATGCCCGCCAACAGAAGGCGGTGCTTTGTTCATCAATGCCATAAATGAATCCGCCGACCGACAGCATAGACTGCTCGTAGCATTTGACCGGTGTGCTCCAGACCACCTGGCCTCGGCCGGTCGCTTTCACTCCCAGCGTTTCCTTGGCGGGAAACCCTCCGCTGGCAAACACCATGTCCTCCCACCAGACGGCGGTCCCGCAGGCCACTTCCAGCTTGGACGGGACCTCCCAGAGCGTGCGGCCGTTGGAGGGGTCATAGCTGGAGACTTTTCCCGTGCCTGAGATGAGGAGTTGGTCGCGCCCCGCCACCTTGGCTACCACCGGGGTGGCCCAGTTGGATCGGCCCGGGCGAGCGGTTTTCCATCGCTCGGCCCCATTCTGGCTATCGATTCCGATGAGGAAGCCATTGTTTTCACTCTCGACCGCCACGATCAAAAGATCGCCGTAGAGGGCAGGGGTGGAGCCAAATCCAAACCTCGGTTTGGTGGCATAGCGTCCAAGGGATTTCGACCAAACGATCTCTCCGTCAGGATCGACCGCGGTCACGTGAATCTGTTTTTGATTCTCAAAGACGACCAGGATGTTTTTTCCGTCCCAGCGAGCGGTGCTGGAGGCGAAGCTGTTTTCTCGGTGGATCCCTTCGGCCAAGCCCCCTTGATGAATGAGGGTGTTCCAGACCAGCTCCCCGCTTTCTCGATCATAAGCCAGGAGCGACTGGGTTTCGGCCTCCTCATCGCCGGTCGGGAGATAGATGCGATTTCCCACAAAGATGGGAGTGGCGTGGCCCTTGCCGGGAAGGGCCGCCTTCCAGCGGACGTTCTTTCGCTCCGACCATTCGGTCACGGGAGAAGCGCCTTGAGGAGCGTGGTTGTCGCCCTGGGGTCCACGCCAGCCTGGCCAATCGGAGGCGAGAGCCGAGGTGGCGAAAAGGAGAAGCAAGATGGGGATTCGCATAGGGGAGAATAGCTCTTTTCTGAAAAGGATGCAATCATTCAGGAATGGTGGTCCGGAGGACTTCGGCGGACTCGCTGGTCGCCGTCACTACCAAATCGGCCGTGGCAGGAATGATGAAGAAATCGCCCATCTCAAAGTGGTGACCGCCACAGCTGACCTGTCCTGTGACCACTGCAAAGATGGCGAAGCGGTGGGCAAGGGCCTTGCCGATGCCCTCTCCGCCGCTCAGGGCCAGCTTTTCCACCCGGAAATACTCGCACTCGGCCAGGACGCTGCCCTGGGGGGAGTCCATGGTGGGTTCCACATCCTGAAAATCAATGCATTGGAGGCTTTCTTCGATGTGGAGTTGGCGCGGCTGGCCATCGAGGCCGATGCGGTTCCAATCGAAGACCCGGTAAGTGGTATCGCTATTCTGTTGGATTTCGAAGATGAGAAAGCCCGCCCCAATGGCATGCAAACGGCCTGAAGGAATGAAGATGGATTGGCCGGCCTGGGCCGGAATGGCGTGGACTTCGCTTTCCGTGGTGCCCGCTTCGATGCTGTCTTGGAAGCTGGAGCGGGTGGCGTCCTGATCCAAGCCCACGTAGAGATGAGCCTCCGGCTCGGCCTTCACGATGTACCACATTTCGGTTTTGGGCTCGCCCCCAAGCTGAGGAGCCACTGCCTGGGGGGGGTGGACTTGAATGGAGAGGCGATCCCGGCAGTCGAGGATCTTCACGAGCAGCGGAAAACGCTCGCTGTCAGGCAGGCCCTTGCCAAAGACCTCTTCTCGATGCTGGCTCCACAGCTCGTGGAGCGATTTGCCGGCCAAGGGGCCATCGCGAACGACACTCTGCTCATCGGCTCGATCGACAATTTCCCACGACTCGCCATAGGGCTTTCCGTCCTGGGGGAGGGGACGGCGGTAGAGCGACTCCAAGGTGCGCCCCCCCCAGACGCGTTGGTGATAGAGGGGCACAAGTCGAAGGGGAGAAGCGATCATAAGAACAGTCAATCTGCGAAAGTGCCTCAGGCTACGCAGAATGCGCAAAATGTCCTGCTGAAATTGGCAAAGTTTTTTTAGCTTCTATGAACATTTCCACTACCTTAAGATTCTCGGACGACGTCTAGCGGCCGCTTGGCTTCCCTCCTTCATGGCTACCAATCGAAAAAAGAAAAGAGTCCGCTCGACCACCAAAAAAAAATCGGCCGGTCGCAAGAAGGTGCGGCCGAGCGAGCCGGAGGAGCCTCGTCGCCCCCACGAAGCGGTCACGATCGCGCTCTTGGGATCGGGGGTCTTGTTTTTCCTGGCGCTCGTTTCTTACACTCCGGCCGACCTGCCGACTTGGCTGCCGTGGATCAGTGAAAGCACCCAGCCGAATGAGGCCGTCCAGAATTTCATCGGTCCCCTCGGCGCCATCTTCGCGGGGTATTCCTATTTTTTCCTGGGAGCCGCGATCTATCTGGTGGCAGCCGTCTTTCTGTGGGTGGGCATCGCCCGCATCATCGCGCCCATCAGTCTGACGCGCCAAATGGCCATCGCCCTGGTGGTGATGGCGCTGACGGCCGCCTGTCTTCTCCATCTGCAACCCTGGTTTTTGGAAAGTTGGGCCCGCGATTACAATATCCACCGGCCGGGCGGCTTGCTGGGGGATTTCTTTGGGGAATACCTCTTTGCCCGCATCTTTGGGACGGTCGGTTCCGCCATTATTTTGGGTCTTCTCTACCTCGGCAGCCTGACCTTGGTGACGGGCTTTCATCCGGTCAAATGGCTGGTAGCCGTCTGGCAACATTGGAAAGAACGTCCAGCCAAACAAGAGGAGGAGGACGCCTCGCCAAGACGGGCTGGTGGGCGCTCAGCCGCCCGAGACCAGGACGATGAGGCGGTCCGATTTGGTGGGGAGGGGGCCAAAGAAAAGCGCCCCCGGCGCAGACGGAGGGCGGCCAGGGACGAGGCCGAGACAGCCCAACCCGATCTTCCACTGCCGGTTCCCCGCACCCCGCCCCCCAAGATCATTGACGCCTCCACCCGAAAACGTCCGGCGAAAGACGGGGGCGATCCGGGCTTTGGCCACACGGCTCCCGCCACGGGTCTGTTTCCCGATTACAAGCTGCCCAGCATTGATCTTCTTCATCTGGACGAGTCGGGCAGTGAGGTCGCGGCCGACAAGGGGGAGCTGCTGGAAATGCAGAGCGTCATCGTGGAGACGCTCCAGGACTTTGGCATTGAGGTCACTCCGGGTGACATCACCCGGGGGCCCACCATTACGCGGTATGAGGTCTATCCCAGTCGGGGACTTCGCGTCAATCGCATCACGAGCGTGGAAGCCGATCTGGCCCGGGCCACGCGGGCCGAGCGCATCCATATCCTGGCTCCCATTCCGGGGAAGGACACGGTTGGAATTGAAATCGCCAACAACGAAAAAGTGGCCGTTCATTTGCGGGAGTTGATCGAGGACCCGGTCTTCCGATCTCCCAAGAACAAGATACCGATTGCCCTCGGGAAAGATGTGTATGGGCGCACCGTGATCGGCGATCTCGCCAAGATGCCGCATTTGCTGGTGGCCGGAGCCACCGGCAGTGGCAAGTCGGTCTGCCTCAACTGCATTGTGAGCAGCATGTTGATGCGGTTCACGCCGGATGAACTCCGCTTTCTGATGATCGACCCCAAGGTCGTGGAGATGCAAATCTACAACGATCTCCCGCATCTCATCGCCCCGGTCGTGACCGAGCCCAAGAAGGTGCTGATGGGCCTGCGCTGGGTCATAAATGAGATGGAACGTCGCTACCGCCTTTTCGCGGATTGCGGGGTGCGGAATTTTGAAGGCTTCAACAAGCGCAAGAAGCCCGAGCCCGAGGAAACGGAGCCCGACCCTGAGGGAGAGAGCTTCCTGGGAGAGGCGGCAGAGACGCCCCCCCGGGAGGAGGACGTGCCGGATCACTTGCCCTACATCGTGGTCATCATCGATGAATTGGCTGATCTCATGCAGACAGCCCCAGCGGATGTGGAGACGGGCATCGCACGGATTGCCCAGAAAGCCCGCGCGGCCGGGATTCATCTGATCATCGCGACCCAGACGCCGCGGGCTGACGTCGTGACGGGCATCATCAAGGCGAATGTTCCCGCACGAATTGCCTTCCAGGTGGCCTCGAAGATTGACTCGCGGGTCATTTTGGATGCTGGGGGGGCCGATAAGCTGGTAGGCAAAGGAGACATGCTGTTTCTGCCGCCGGGCACGGCCCAACTCGTCCGGGCGCAGGGGGCGCTGGTGGAGGACGAAGAGGTGCAAGCGCTGGTGGACTTCGCGAGCGCTCAGGGCAAAGGCAAGCCGCGCAATGAGGTCGATATCGAAGCCGTGCCCGAGGGCGAGGGGGAGGGAGGCGACGAGCTTTCGGAGGAGGACGAGGAACTCATCGAGCGCTGTCTCGAGGTCATCTTGCAGGAAAAAGCCGCCTCCACTTCTCTCTTGCAACGCCGTCTGCGACTGGGCTACACCCGAGCCGCCCGCATGATCGATATCCTTGAACAGCGCGGCATTATCGGTCCCGGGGATGGCGCCAAGCGGAGGGAGGTCCTAGTGGAGATGCCGGAGGAGGTATAATACCAACCTCCAGAATTCACCGGTAGAATGGAGGGAAGGTGTTGTGGGGAAGAGGCGCTGAAGCGTGGGGAAGGAAGAGCCGGAGTCTTTCGAGCCAGCCCTGCGTTGCTCCTCGGTTACGGTGCCTGCACCGCGCCCTCGTCGCGCCTTGGTCTGGCCCGAAATCCACTCGGCCATTCTACCAGCCAATTCTGCAGCTTGGTATAAATCAGGACAGGAGCTGGCGGGACGCTCCGAGAGCTCGCTTAAGAAGGGTTCCTTTAGGCGAAGGGGCGAAGGGGGCGAAGGGGGCGAAGGGGGCGAAGGGTTCCTTGAGGCCGACTTCACTTCTCGAGCGCAGAGAAGGTCCCTGGTCAGAGCAATTCTCCCAACTGGCCCGCCGGAGAGGAGACGGCTTGCGAATGGGCCAGCGCGATGGCGAGGGCGTCGGCGGCGTCGTGGTCCGGGGTGGTGGTGAGGCCGAGGCGGGCACGCACCATGAAGGCGACTTGTTCTTTGGTGGCTGCGCCTCGGCCCACGATGGCCTGCTTGACTCGTTTGGGCGGGTATTGGTGAATGGGGAGGCCGGCTTGCGCGATCGGAACCAAAGCGCTCCCGCGGGCCGCGCCCAGGGTGATGGCTGTGCGGTAGCTTTGGACGTAAATGACGCTTTCCACGGCGCAGACTTGTGGTTTCCATTCGCGCAGGAGAGCCAGCATGCAGTCGGCGTTGGCTGCCAGACAGCCCGCTTGGGTCATTTTGAGGGGGTTGCTGTGGGTGCCGAAGTGCAGGGCGACGGGCTCTCTCTCTTTGACTTCGAGGACGGCATACCCGGTTTTACGGAGAGCCGGGTCGATGGCGAGGATCCGAAGGGGAGAGTTCAGGGTTCCGGTTTCGGGTTGGGGGCGATTTCCGGGCGAGGACGCTCGGGCTATCTTCGCCTGGCCCCGCCTCGGCGGCGTTTTTTGAAGCGAGGGCCGGTTTCTCTTCCCCGCTTGGAATCGCTGGGGTCCGGGACGTCGTCGTCCAGGAGGGTGGTGTAGATGTAGTCGAAGTTCTCCAGTTTCCGCCGCTCGATCTTCTGGCCAATGAGACGCTCCACGGCCGCTGCCTGCGGAAACTCATCGGCGGTCAGGATGGTGAAGGCGTCGCCCTCTTTGTTGGCGCGGCCGGTTCGTCCGATGCGGTGGACGTAGTCTTCCGGATTTTCCGGGACGCGCAGGTTGATGACGTGAGTGACGCCACTGATGTCGAGTCCGCGTGCCGCGAGGTCGGTCGCGACAATCACGTTGAAGCTCCCATCGCGGAAGCCTTCCAGAACTTTGGTCCGGTCCTTTTGGCGGACATCGGCGTGGAAGGTCGCGATGCTGAATTCTTGCCCGTAGGCCTTTTTCAGATCGGCCGTCAAGCGATCGGCCTCGGCCTTGGTGTGGGTGAAGACGATGACGCTCTCGAAGGCGGTGCGCCGGACCATTTCCCGAATGAGTTCGGAGCGCTGTTCCAAGGCCACTGGATAAAAGGCGTGTCGGATGGTGTCAGCCGTGCTGCTGCGCTGGCCGATCACGATTTCGACCGGATCCCGGAGCGCGAAGGAGGCGAGGCGGGAAATCTCCTCCGGCATGGTGGCGGAGAAAAAGAGGGTCTGACGCTCGCTGGGACATCGGCTCACGATCCGCCGGACATCCGGGAGAAAGCCCATGTCGAGCATGCGGTCCACCTCGTCCAAGACGAGGAAGTCGAGATCATCCAGCTTGGCGGTGCCTCGGCTCATGTGGTCGAGGAGGCGACCCGGGGTCGCGATCAGGATATCGACGCCCTGCTCAAGGCCTTCATTTTGAGAGCCATAGCCCACGCCACCATGGATCAAGACATGGCGGAGATTGCTATGCCGGGTGAAGGTTTTGATGTTTTCGGCCACTTGCGCAGCTAACTCGCGCGTCGGCTCCAAGATCAGCACCCGAAGTTTTCCATGCTCCCCGAGCCGGGTTAGCATCGGCAGGGTGAAGGCGGCCGTCTTGCCGCTGCCGGTGGCGGAAGCGCCCAGGACGTCTTTTCCTTGGAGGATCTCAGGGATGGCCTGGGCTTGGATGGGAGTGGGCTCTTCGAAGCCCATGTCTTGCACGGCCGCCAGGACCTCTGGCGAGAGGGATAACTCGTCGAAACGCATAGGCGCGCAGTCTGGCGAGGATTCTCCTTTTCGCAAGGAAATGCCGGAGGCGGGGATGATTGATTGGCAAGGCCCACAAACGTGCTCCGGTGCCCTCGGCATGCTTGGCCGTCCCGCTTCTCCCGATGTGCGCGCGCTGTTCCTTTTGTGGCTGGGGGTGGTCTTTATGTCGACCTCGGTCCTCTGGCTGAAACTGAGCGATTTGTCTCCGAGTTGGCTTTCCAGCTACCGGCTCTTGTTGGCGTCCGGGCTCCTGGTGCTCTGCTTTCGTTTGCCGGTCATCGGCCTGCTGCGAAAGGCCGATCGGCGAACTTGGGAAGGTTGGCTCTTGGGCGGGGGTCTCTTGGCACTCCACTTTGTTCTCTGGGTCTTAGGGGCCCGCGGGACCGGAACCGCCAACGCCACCTTGCTGGTGAACACCTCGCCCGTGGTGATGCCGCTGCTTTCGTGGCTTTTTCTGAGAGAGAAGGCGTCTTCTCAAGAATTGTGGGGAACGGCCATCGCGGTCTCCGGGCTGCTTTTGCTGGGCTTGGGAGATCTGAGATTGTCCCGAGAGACTTGGCGGGGGGATGGGTATTGCCTGCTTTCCATGCTGTGTCTGGCTGGCTACATCCTGGCGGGTCGGCGCTTTCGGGCTCGGTCGGGTTCCGTCCTGGAGTATGTGGTGCCCCTCTACCTGACGGCCGGTGTCCTCTGTGGGGTGGTGGGGTTCTTTCAAGAAGGCGGGGTGGAAGTGCCGCGTGGTTGGGATTGGCTGTGGGTGGCTTTGGTGACGATTTTGCCGACCGTTCTCGGGCATACCCTTCTCAACCAAGCGCTCAGCCAGGTCAGCAGCCAGACCGCGAGCCTTTTTGGCGTGACGCAGTTCCTCTACTCGGGTCTTTTGGCGATCTGGCTCTTCGGTGAGTTCCCGGCCCTCGTTTTTTATCCTTCCGCGTTGTTGGTCGTCCTCGGGGTGGCGGTGGGCATCTCGGCCAAGGCCAAGAAGTAGCCGGTCTGGAAAGTAGGAAAGCGATTTGCCAAGCGAGGAGCGCTTGCGTAGCGATGGCTCACTACGAAGAAACGACATGGCGAAGAAAAAAAAGAAGGGCGGTTGCCTAGGGCTCCTGGTATTGATCGCGATCTTCCTGGTGGCCGCTGGCATCACCGCGCGGGTGATCGTGACCTCCTACTTGAGCGAGGCCTTCATCGTCCAGAAGCTGGAGGAGACCATCGATGCGCGGGTCGAGATCGGCGGGCTCAAGCTGTCCTTCCTGCGCATGCCAGCCGCGGTCACCCTGGAGTCGGTCAAACTCGCTCCCCGCGATGCATTCGCGAACGAGGCGGTGCCATTGGAAGAACGACCCGCACTCGAAAAGGCCATCCTCTCCGTCGAAAAAGCCCGTTTCGCGGTCAATCTCATGGACCTCATCAAGCGCGAATTGCAGGTGGAGGCGCTGACCTTGCAAGGCTTTGACGGCCAAGTGGAAATTTATGAGACCGGCGGGAACAGCTTGCAGAGTCTGTTTGAGGAGCCGGCCATGGTGGCCGGAAAGAAAAAGGTGGCCTCTCCCGCGGCCCCGCTCCCGAGCGCTCCCGAGCCCAGGGAAGACCCGCTCCCAGCCGAAGAGGTCCCCGAAGGCTTCAATGCCAAGTCGATTCCAATCGCCGGCCAAGTGGAGGAACTCTCGATTCGTGATTCCCGAATCGAGATCCTCTTGGAGGCCAATGAATCGCAGGTCTTGGTGGAGGACTTCTCGCTCATTTTCTCGGAAGTGGATGTCGACCCCGCCAATCTGGCCGAGCGAAACTCTGCCCAGATCGAGCTCGCGGGCAGTTTCCGGGTGGTCAACCCGGCCAAGGTGGTGGAGCACGCTCAGCTCAATGTGAAGGCGACCGGGCAGGCGCAGCTTTTCGAGGTGACCACGGGCGACTTCGCCCCTGATGTGCGGGCGCGGTTTTCCTTCGAGAAGGGAACCAGCGTGAAAGTCCTTCCCCAGATCCGCCGCTTGCAGGAGCGCTTGCAAATTTTGGAGCAGCTCGGAATCGATGTGGCGGACTACCTGAACAAGGAGATCGATCTCGCGCAGAACGACGATCTCGCCCTGCATTACCACGACTACCAATTGACCCTCGAAAGTGTCCTCGAAGTGACTTCGGGCGATTTCCTCATGCAAGTGACGAACGGCACCTGGATGAACATCGCCGACAACTCGCACAACGCCCAAGCCCGCCTGGTGGCCGATGAATCGCTCAGCCGCGAAGCGCGCGAGCAGGTCAACCAGGTGGTCTTAGGGAAAGCCCCCCGAGAAATTCGCGCCAGTCTCGAGAGCCAGGTCATCGGCAAGCTCTTCGATGAGCAGGGCCTGCTCTCGATCGGCTTTGCTTCTGAGGGTCGCTTCGCCGAACCGAAAGTCCGCATCACGACTGACTTGCCCGACTTCGGCGAAATGTTGAAAGAGGCCCTCAAGGGCGGGTTGGGCGAGAAGCTGGAAGAGGCGCTCGGCGAGGAAGCGGGCAGTCTTCTCCGCGGCTTGCTTCGCTAGGCCTTCTTAGGAGACAGCGGGGCTTTCCTGCGGGTCCACATTGAGAGTCCGGTCCCAGACATAGCGCTTGAGAATGACCTTGAGCGAGGCCGTCAGAGGGACTGCTAAGAGCGGGCCGAGCATGCCACCCAGGAAGAGCGTCCAGAAGAGGACCGAGAAAATGACGGTCATAGGATGGAGTCCTACGGAGTCGCCCACGATCTTGGGTTGGGTCACCAAGCTATTCAGGTTCTGGACCATGGTGAAAATCAGAAACACCGCCAGCACGTGGAGCCAAACGTTGTTCCCGAGCCACTGGTATTGGTTCTCCGGCAAGCTGAAGTGGAAGAAGGCGATGAGGAGGGAGGGGATGAGACAGAGAAGATTACCCAGAAAGGGAATCAATCCCAGTAAAGCCACAAAGAAACCGATGAGAAGAGCGTAGGGGAGGCCGAAGGCGAAGAGCCCCACGGCCACCAGCACGCCATCGATCAAGCTCACCAGCATTTGCCCGCGGAAAAAGGCCGCCAGGTAATCATTGATCTCCGTGAGGGTGCCCACAATCTCGTCTTTGAAGCGGGAGGCCCGCAGGGGAAGGAACTCGTGCCAGCGCCGTTTGATTTTGGAGGATTCCAGAAGAAAGAACCAGAGGTAGACCGGGGCCAGAAGCAGCCCAATGGTCACTCCTAGGAAGGTGCCCATGCCGGCGAAGCCTCGCGAGAGGAGATTCCAGAGGGTGTTCGTGATTTCGCCAAAGTTGTTGGCAAACCATTCCTCGGCTTGGCTGCGTTGCCGATTGCCGTCAGCGTCGAGAGCCGAGGAAAACCACTCCACAATGGGATGGCTTTCGTTCTCAGCCGCGAAGCCCTTGAGGCCCTCGCTAACAGCCAGGTAAATGTCATCACTTTGCTCATAGAGTCGATTGGCCTGCTGCGCTGTTACGGGGACGATGATGGCGGTGATTCCCAAGGAGAGAAGCGCGAAGGTCCCAAAGACGAGCGAGACTGCGTGCAGCTTCCGCAGTTTTCGCAGGATCAGCCAATGGACGATGGGCTCCAAAAGGTAGGCCAAGATCCCGGCCACGGCCACGGGCAGCAAGACGGGTTGCAGGAAGCCCGCCACCCAACTGGTGCCCCAGATGAGACCGGTCAAAAGCGCCAGCAGGACCAAAATGGAAATTCCGCAAATGGCCGACCAAAGGGTCCGCAGTTGAAACGGCGTGGGAAAGGAGGGGACCTCCTCCTCGCTCGACTCAGAGTTCTTCTCCATGGGCGTCTTCGTGGTAAATCTGCCGAATGCTCACTCCGTAGGTTTGATCGATCGCCGACCAAATCTCAACCAGGGTCTGCTCGAGAAGTTGGACCGTCCCCTCGAGCCCTTCTCCCCAAGCGCCGCGAGAAAAATGAGGGATTTGTTCTTGGAGAATGGCGTCCAGGTGGCGTCGGCCGACGAAGGGCTCCAAGCCATAGCCCACCATGAGGGCCGCTTCATTGCTGCCGCTGTGGAGCGCCAGGAGGATGTGCCGATTTTTGGGACCCTTCGAGAAGCCACTCCCAAAGGCACTTCGATTGAAGATCCAAAAGGCGTAGGTTCGTAGCGAGACATTCGGGGTCTCGGAAACCGTCACCATGGAGAGGCGGATTTGGGGGAAGCTCCGATGGAAGCGGTGGATGGACGCCAGCAGGCGGCGGCGGACGGGCGCGGTCAGGATTTGCGCGGAGTCGGTGATGTCAGGACTGAGGCGCGGCACCGCCCCCATGACGGCGTCCAGCCGTGTCAGGTCGATGCCACAATGCGGGCATTGCGGGAGAAACTCGCTCAGCTCGCCGCCGCAGTAAGGACACTCCATGAAGCGCAAACTACGAAGCGGGGCGCGCTTGTCCAGTCGGGGGAAAGCGGTTGCAAAGAAGAGCGCGTCATGAAAGGACAAACCATGAGTCGTTTCGCAGAGAAGGTGGCCGTCGTGACGGGCGGAGGACGAGGGATTGGCAAGGCCATTGCGGCCAAACTGGCCGGCGAGGGGGCCAAAGTGGCCGTGGTCAGCCGGAACGAAGCCAGCTGTGCGGCGGCGGCCGCCGAAATCAACCAAACCCACCCGGAAGCCGCCCGCGCCTATGCCGTGGATGTGGCCGATGCCGAAGCGGTCGCCTCCCTGGCCAAGCAAACCCTAGAAGACTTTGGCAAGGTCGACATTCTCGTGAACAACGCCGGGGTCACTCGCGACACGCTCTTGATGCGGATGAAGGATGCCGATTGGGACACGGTGCTCGATACCAATCTGAAAGGCGCTTTCCACACCGTGAAAGCCTTCCAGCGAGCGCTCATGAAATCGCCCGCTGGGCGGATCCTCAACGTGGCCTCCGTCATTGGACTGATCGGAAACGCTGGGCAAGCCAACTACGCCGCCAGCAAGGCGGGGCTGATCGGATTCACCAAATCCGTCGCTCGCGAATTGGCCTCTCGGGGAGTGACCGCCAACGCTCTCGCGCCGGGCTTCATCGATACCGAGATGACGGAGGTCCTCTCGGATGAGATCAAGCAAGGGGTCTTGGAAAAGATTCCCCTGAAAAGCTTTGGGGCAGTCGAGGACATCGCGGCCGCCGCCGCCTACCTCGCGAGTGAGGAAGGCCGCTACATCACGGGCCAGGTCTTGGCCATTGATGGGGGCATGGTCATGTGACGATTGATTTTGGACCTGCTACTACTCCGCCACGCCACCGCTGAGGACCACGGCCTCAAGCCAGACGCCGATCGTGCCCTCACAGAAAAAGGCCAGCGCCAAGGCCGCCGGGTCGCGCGCTTCCTTCAGGCCCACCATCTTCGACCAGACCTGGTCTTGAGCAGCCCGATTCGTCGGGCCTTCGAGACGGCGGAGAGAGTCTGCCAAGAGCTCCAGCTGGCTCGGCCCGTTTCCGAGCCGTGGCTGACTGCGGGAGTCGCGGGGCGCGAGTTTCTGCAAGAGATTCAAGCTTATCGCGAGCTACCCTGCCTCCTGGTGGTGGGACATGAGCCGGATTTGAGCGCCCTTATCGGACACTTGCTCGGCGGAAGCGCCTTCTCCGTGCGGCTCAAAAAGGCCTCTCTCGCCCACCTCCGGGGAGAAATGCGCCGGGCCGGCAGCGCGACCTTGCAAAGCTTGGTCCCCTGCGCCTACCTGCCGCCCGAAACATCTCACTGATCGCATGCCCCAAGCTGAAATTCTCTCCCTGGAACACTTCGTCCCTGACGCCGTCGCCTTCATCGAACAAGCTGCCACTGAGGCCATCGCCTCCCGGGGGGAGTTTCGCCTCTCTTTGAGCGGTGGCGGCACTCCGGCGCCCGTTTATGCCGCCTTGGCCAAACGTCCGCTCGATTGGAACCAAGTCATCGTGACCTTTGGGGACGAGCGAATGGTCCCGGCCGACCACGAAGAAAGCAACTTCCGCATGGCCAGAGAAACCCTCTTGGGCCAAATCGACATCCCCGAAGCCAATGTGCTTCGCATGCGGGGCGAGCTTGACCCGGCGGAGGCCGCCAAGGCCTACGAGCAAGCTCTCCGGGAGAAAGCCGGCCCAGAAGGAATCTTCCGCCATGATCTCATCCTCCTTGGCCTGGGTGGGGATGGGCACACCGCTTCGCTTTTTCCCGAATCGAAAGGACTCACGGAGCAAGACCGCTGGGTCATCCCCAACTTCGTCGAAAAGTTCGACACTTGGCGCCTGACTTTCACCTACCCCTTGCTGAACGCGGCCCGCGCGGTGGCCTTCCTATTGCGGGGTGATGGGAAAAAGGAAGTGGCCGAGGAAGTGAGACAAGGCCAAAACAATCATCCTGCCATCGGCGTGCAGCCAACAGATGGAAGACTCTTCTGGCTGATGGGAAACTGACAACCCATACCAGAGCTTCCTTTGCTTTAGGAGAAGACGAAAGCTGGCCCGCTCTCGGGATCCACTACTTGGCAAATGACAAGGATGCCTGAACCCTGCATCTTGAAGCGCAAGCCGCCACACTGGAACTCCCCCAAGAAAGTGGACGTGGAAATCATCCTGGCAGAGGCCCTCTGGAAACCGGAGTAGCCAGCTTTCCCCGGTGGCCCGCGACGTCCCCGGCGCGGTGGGGGGAGACTTCTTGTTCTGGGTGCAGCCTTACCCAAGTGATAGATAGCCGGAAAGGCCTTGGGTGGGTGAGTGGTTTGCGAATTGGCTCATCGCCCCCGCCGCGCCGGGGACGTCGCGGGCCACCAATACCTGCTGTTTCTAGCAGCGGGACGTCTTTGCCTATTTCTTTTCGCTTAAGGTGAGGGCTACCGGGCAGTGGTCTGAGCCCATGATATCGGCTCGGATTTCGGCTGCTTCGATTTTCGACTGGAGCGTTTGGGAGACGAGCCAGTAGTCGATCCGCCAGCCTACGTTGTTGGCGCGAGCGTTTGCGCGGTAGCTCCACCAGCTGTAGTGGCCGCCCCCGCTTTGGAAGAGGCGGAACGTGTCGATGAAACCTTCTCGCAGAAGAGCCGAAAATCCGGCCCGTTCCTCGTCGGTGAAGCCGGCGTTCCGGCGATTGGCCTGAGGGCGGGCTAGGTCGATTTCCTCATGGGCCACATTGAAGTCACCACAGGCCACGACGGGTTTGGAGGTTTCCAACTTTTTGAGGTAGCGTAGAAAGGCTGCGTCCCATTCCTGCCGGTAGGCGAGTCGACGAAGTTCGTTTTGAGAGTTGGGCGTGTAGACATTGACGAGATGGTATTCGGGGAATTCCAGGGTCAGGACCCGCCCTTCCTGGTCGTGCTCTTCGATTCCAAGACCTCGCGAGACGCTGAGTGGTTGGCTGCGGGTGAAGGTGGCGACGCCGCTGTAGCCTTTCTTGATGGCTGGATTCCACTGAATATGCCACTCGTGGCCCGCGAAGCTCAAGTCGACCTGCTCACGCTCGGCCTTCACTTCTTGGAGGCAGAGCACATCGAAAGGCTCCTTTTCGAAAAATCCTAGGAAGTCTTTTTTCAAGACCGCTCGCAAACCATTGACGTTCCAAGAGACCAACCTCATGGGAGCTGACCTAGCACGTTCCGAGAGTCGGATCAATTTGCAGAAAGTCGCCACCCCGTGGCTGTGCCGTCGGCGTTGGCGCTATAAAGCCAGGTGGACTCCAGCGGGCCTGCTGGCGAGAACGGGAGTTCAAGGGGGGCCCGAGCGGGTCGGGAAGGTGGAGAGCACTTCCAAGCTGTCTGGGTGGATGCGTCCCCAAGTGATGGTGGAGTGCCACAGGCCGGGGTCCTTTCGAGCGGTGGCCCAGAAGCGACCGTCCGGGGAGAGAGCCAGGGCCTCGGCTTCTCCCGGAAGAGTCAAGGCGAAGGGTTCTTTTTGAAACGGGGTCATTTCCGGGAGGGAGGCCAGGATGCGGGATTTCCGCCTGAGGACTTCTGGGTCCTTGGACTGGAGGGCTTGGAGCGCCGGGCCCGCCTGGGCTCGAATCGAGAGAAGAAAGGCGGTCGCTCGTTCTCGGTCCGCAAAGGAGGACGCGCTCAAGTCGGCCATGGCTTGGGCAATTTCTTCCGCGCTAGCCAATTCTTGGGAGACTCGCTGGGTGGAGTGCCACAGCAGAAGTTGTTCTCCCAAGCTGACAGCCATGGGTCCAGCGGGCGAGAAGTCGAGCCGTATGCGATGATCGGGTTCCTCGGGCAGCCGGAAGGTTTGCTTCTCCTTGAGGGGAGAAACCGACCACAGATGAAAATCGCTTCGAGCGCCAATTACGACGACTTGATTGCCTCCAGCTTGGGCCCGAAGGGCACGTATCCTTTCCTGGGGGATTTCTGCGGTGGCGAGGTGCTGGTCGGGGGAGAGTTGATGAAGGTGGAGCTTTTCGGAGTAGTTCGTGTAGAGGAGCAGGCCTTTCTAGGCAAAGGCGAAGAAGTGCCCCTTGAGCGGCGTCCCTTCTTTTTCTCGGAGACTCTGCTCATGGATCTGAACCTGACGCACCAAATCGCGACGGTCGACCAGTCGCAGGCTTCGCTCACTTGGGTCATAATGGTGGGCTCGGATTTCTTCCTCCAACGCAAGCTGGGCGAGAGGGGCTTGGTCTGCGAGCGACCAGAGAACCAGATTGCCGAGCTGCCCATGGGTCAGCAGCTGGGTGGGAGAGAGGGGAACGAGGCCCTTCACCTTTTCGAGGTGAGGCGGTGCCTCCGGGAAAAGTCGTCGACCAGTGGCTACTTCCCAGGTGAAAATGCAGGTGTCTCCGCCGGAGTAGATTCGTTTTCCATCGGGCGACCAAGCGGTCGGCCAATGAGCTTCACCCGGATGGGGAAAGGTCTTTAGGATCTGGCCCGTGATCGCGTCTAAGAGATAGATCTGGCTGTCATCGCAACTGACGGCCAGGCGTGTCCCATCGGGCGACCAAGAGGCGACCGTTGGCGCTCGCGGAAGCGTGCGCGACCAGGACTCCATCAGCAAGCGAGCATCGAGGCAACGCACTGCCTGGTCTTCCGTGCTGCAGACAACTAAAAAGTCGCGCCCGGGAGAAATGCGCATGCTGGGGATCGAGCCGAGTTCTTTCAAGAGGGTCTGGATTTGGCTGGGCTTCTCCAAGTCCACCAAGAAGAGCTCGCCCTCTTTATTGCCCGCGAGCACCTTGGGGCGCTGGGGAAGCGCCAGGGTGGTGTAGATCCAGTCAGCCTTTCCATTGAGCTTTTCCTGGTAGTAGGGCTGGTCTTGATCCCAGCGGTAGGCGCGCAGGAAGCCGTCGGCGTCTCCCACGACAAACCCTTTTCCATCGCGGGTGAGATCAAACTGCAAACAATCATTCTCGGTTGTCCATTCCCGAAGCTTCTCTCCCGTCCGGGAATTCCAAAGCACCATCCTTCGGCTATCGCTGGTGAGGATTTCCTGGCGTGCTGGGAGGGGCCGAGCGTTCCAGACGTCCCTCCCGCCATGATCGAGAAGGAGGCGAGTTTGCCCGGTTTCCAAGTCCCAGATCCGGGTGGTGCCATCACGGGAACAACTCAACAGCTCCCCCTCGGGTAGCGCCTCCAGATAGGTCACCCTGTCGAGGTGCCGGAAGCGGGGATCGCCTAGGGTCACGTCTTGAAGGCGGGCCCGCAAATGACTGAGCAAGAGCGGCCAGGCCAGGGCCCAGCAAAGAGAGCGGGGCCCATCGTGCATGGGAGGGAACCTCGCATGAGTGCCCGCCCCTGTCAGTGCAAAAAAGAAGCCGCGTCGGGGGGGAACGCGGCTTCGAGAGAGAGAAAGGCAGTGGGAAAGGCGGATCAGCGCTTGGAGAATTGGAAGCGCTTGCGAGCGCCGGGCTGGCCGGCCTTTTTGCGTTCTTTCATCCGAGGGTCGCGGCGGAGAAGCCCCGCTTCCTTGAGGTCGCTCCGCAACTCACTATCGCTTTCGATCAGGGCGCGGGCGACAGCCAGACGAATGGCCCCCACTTGCCCGCTCAGGCCACCGCCCTGCGCGTTGACGGTCAGATTGAACTGCTTGTTTTTGCCCACGATTTGGAAGGGCTGGAGAAGCGAGTTTTGATGAACGACGGTCGGAAAGTAGTCCTCGAAGTTCCGGCCGTTGACCGTGATGCGGCCTTCGCCGGGCTTCATTTGGACGCGCGCGATGGAGGTCTTGCGTCGACCGATGGTGGAGATGGTGGCGGTGTCACTCATGGATGAGAGGGAGGTCAGGCGGCTGATCGGGCGGGCTGCGGATTTTGGGCTTGATGGGGATGCTCCGCACCCGGGTAGACTTTCAGCTTCTTGATGATTTGGCGGCCGAGTCGATTATGAGGGATCATCCCTTTGATGGCATGCTCAAGGATCCGCTCGGGATGCTTTTCCCGCAGGCTGGCGGGCGTCTCCGTCCGCACGCCTCCGACCCAGCCGGTGTGGCGAAAGTAGACCTTATTGAGTTCCTTGGTGCCTGTGAATTCGGCTTTTTCGGCGTTCACAATGACGACGAAGTCTCCGGTGTCGACATGGGGAGTGAAGGTGGGTTTGTTCTTTCCCCGGAGAAGGCGGGCGGCCTGCACGGCGACGTCACCCACCACGCGTCCGGTGGCATCGATGACCCACCACTGGCGTTCGGTGGTTTCGGCTTTGGCGGAAAAGGTTTTCATTTAAGAAAGAAGCGGATTTGACCTGGGGCGTAGGGAGCGTGGAGTGTAGGTCGGGCGCCGTTTGTGTCAAAGGAAACTTTGGGTGTTCCTCCATGGCCTCTGGTCTTGCCAAGACGGGCCCGCGGGGGAGGGTGGGGGGTGGAGAATCGACGAAAAGAAACGGCCAGCAAGACCCTTCTGGTGCTGGCAGTCTCAGTGGCTATTGCCATCGCGCTGGTGAGCTTGAATCGAGTGCGAGACGAGGTCGAGTGGGTTCCCATGCTCAAGGAAAAGGCTGAGTCCTAGGAAGTCTTATACCAATCTCCAGAATTCACAGGTAGAATGGAGGGGAGGTGTTGTGGGGAAGAGGCGCCGAAGCGCGGGGAAGGGAGAGCTGGTGTCTTTCGAGCCAGCCCTGCGTTGCTCCTCGGTTACGGTGCCTGCACCGCGCCCTCGTCGCGCCCTAGTCTGGCCCGAAATCCACTCGGCCATTCTACCAGCCAATTCTGCAGCTTGGTATAAAACAAAAAAAGCGGCGCCCCTGCGAGAGGAGCGCCGCTTGTTCAAAATGGCTTCAGGCGACTCCTTAGACTTCGACGCTGGCGATGGTCTGCAGGATGCGGCTGGCGATGGCATAGGGGTCTCCCTGGGAGTTCGGGCGACGATCCTCGAGGTAGCCCTTCCAGTCATTCTTGGCGAAGCTGTGTGGGACCCGCACGGAGGCACCACGATCTGCGATGCCCCACGAGAACTTGTCGATGGACTGGGTCTCGTGCAGTCCGGTCAAGCGCATGTGGTTGTCTGGTCCATAGACGGCGATGTGCTCGGCGCAGTTTTCTTCGAAGGCGGCCATGAGCTTTTCGAAGTATTCCTTTCCACCGACTTCGCGAAGATGTTTGGTGGAGAAGTTGGCGTGCATGCCGGAGCCGTTCCAGTCCCCTTTGATGGGCTTGCAGTGGAACTCGATGTCCACTCCATACTGTTCACAGAGGCGGAGAAGGAGGAAACGGGCGATCCACATTTGGTCGGCGCAGTTTCTTGAACCTTTCCCGAAGATCTGGAATTCCCACTGTCCTTTGGCGACCTCGGCATTGATGCCTTCGTGGTTGATGCCGGCGTAGAGACATTGATCGAGATGCTCCTCCACGATGGTGCGGGCGATGCCTCCCACGTTTTTGAAGCCGACTCCGCAGTAGTATTCGCCTTGAGGATCGGGGTAGCCGTCCTTGGGGAAACCGAGTGGCTTGCCGTTTTGGGTCATGAAGTATTCCTGCTCGAAGCCAAACCAGGCGTCGGGATCGTCAATGATGGTCGAGCGAGCGTTCGAGGAGTGAGGCGTGCCGTCCGGCAGCATGACTTCGCACATCACGAGGGCGCCGAATTCACGGGTGGAGTCAGGGTAGACCGCGACGGGCTTCAAAACACAGTCTGAGTCGCCACCATCAGCTTGGAGAGTCGAGCTGCCGTCGAATCCCCACATGGGAAGTTCTTCCACGGTGGGGAAGGACTCGTAGTCTTTCAGTTGGCACTTGGTGCGGAGGTTGGGGACGGGGGTGTAACCGTCCAGCCAGATGTAATCGAGTTTGTATTTAGCCATGGTGGTGTTGTTTCAGAGTGGTTGGGTCCAGCGCCGTAGCTGAGCGTTACCACGCGGGACGCGCCAAAGAAGCACCTTCTGTGCCATGGTGGAAGTGCCCGTCAAGCGTTTCGGTAGGCGAAATCCACCAGGAGGGCGGTGGCGTCATCGCTGCGATCTCCGGCCCGGGCCTTGACCATCAAGTCATCGCGAACTGTCTCGGTCGGAGGCGGTTGCGTGAGAAAGCGGGCGATTTGTTCCTCCCAGAGGCCGTCGATGATGCCATCAGTGCAGAGGAGGTAGCGATCGCCCGGAAGGCTCGGGAATTCGAGGACGAGCGGACTCACTCTTTCCCGCCCCCCGCCGATGGCTTCGTAGAGGGCGGATCGGCGCGGATGCTGACGGTAGGCATATTCCTGCATTTCGCCCCGTTTCCAGGCTGCGAAGGCGAAGGTGTGGTCCCGCGAGATCTGGCTGGTTTCCCCTTCTCTCCAGAGATAGAGGCGGCTGTCTCCCAGATGGCCTACCAGGACCCGCTGCTCGTAAAAGAGGCCCAAGGTGAGGGTGCAGCCCATCCCTTCGAGTTTTGGATCTCTTTGGGCGAAGGCATTGAGATCGCGATGGGCTTCCTTGATGAGTTCTTCGAGTTGCCTGCGCCAGTGGGCCGACTGGTCCAAGGCCAGGCGATGGACTTTCCGGCGGATGCCGGCCAGGACCAGGCGGGAGGCCAGTTCCCCAGCGCGGCCGCCTCCCATCCCATCGGCCACCGCAAACAAGAGAGGCGTTTCCAAGAAGCGTTCGCCATGGTCACCCAGGCGTCGCCCACGCAGGCCGTCCAATTCCAACACCAGCCAAGCGTCTTCATTTCCCGCGTGATGGGCGCCTCGATCCGAGCCCACGGCCCAGCGGATCCGATGCACGATGGAGGGGCCCGATTGGGGCGAGGGGAGGGGGAGGAGCTCGGCCAGCTCGAAGTCGATGATACAGAAACGTCCTGCCCGGGCGTCGTAGGTGATGTTTCGGTCGGCCGCGTCATCGTGCCGCACGCCATAGACTTGCTCCAGCTCATGGAAGAGAGCGGTGACCTTGGCTTGGGGAATGGCCTCGACGGGTTTCCCGCAGTTGCTCGTGACAATAGTGAGCTGGCCGATGTCGTGTTCCAAGAGCCGGGGGACGTGCAGGCAGCCCCGGTCTTCTAAGGCCCGGAGAATCCGGATTTCGTTTTCGCAGCGTTCGCGCGCCTGGCTGCCGCGGAATTGTTTGTGGACGCGACCACCAAAGTCGATTCGGACGAGCGAACGAAGGCCATCTTTTAATTCCATGGGCTGCCACCCAAAGAGGAGGCCTCCCCGGACGTCAACTAGCGAAGCCAGCCAGTCTGGCGCCAGCCGCTAACAAGTGGCCCGCTCCAGAAATCCTTCGGCGGCTCCGAAGAGGCGCTTCTTTTTCTCCCGGTCCATCTTGTCGAGCGAACGCACCATCATGCTCATGCGCTGGTTGCCTGCGAAGACTTCGTAGTGCTCTTGGATAAAGCGCCAGTAGAGCCCATCGGCGATGTCACACCAATCCCCCTTGCCATGATGAGACATTTTCCGCAGGTAGTTCGACCCACAGATGTAGGGCTTGGTGGCGAAGATGCCGCCATCGCTGAACTGGCTCATGCCGTAGACATTCGGACCCATGACCCAGTCCGAGGAGTCGACGAAGCGTTCCATGAACCAGCGATGAACTTCCTGCGGATGGATTTGGGAGAGGAGCATGAAGTTGCCCAGGACCATGAGGCGCTCAATATGGTGGGTCCAACCGAGGCGCTCGACCCGCTCAAGGGCTTCGTCGAGCGGGGGAAGGCCGGTGGCGCATTCGTCCCAGCAAGGGGAGAACTTGGCGGTGTGGCCGAAGAAGTTTTCGCTGTCCTGACGTTCGCTGTAGCGCTGGTAGATGCCGCGGAGGAACTCCCGCCAACCGATGATCTGGCGGACGAAGCCCTCGATGGAATTGAGGGGAATGCTGGAATCTTTTTCCCAGGCGGCGATGGCTTTTTCCACGGTTTCCCCTGGGAGCAGGTGGCCGAGATTGAGGGAGGGGGAGAGGACGGCGTGGAAAAGGAAGTCGCCGCGATCCGTGATGGCGTCTTCGTAGGCCCCGAAGTGGTGGAGGCGATTTCTGACAAAGTCATGCAACCAAGTGAGGGCCTGCCGTCGCGTGACGGGGAGCCAGAAGGTCGAGGCATCGCCGGGGTGATGCGAGAAGCGGACTTTCACGAGATCGATGACTTCTCGGGTCATCTCATCGAGGGAGACGGAGGGCAGTGGTGGCAGGGAAACCTGGTCGGGCAGTTTTTTTCGGTTGTCGGCGTCGTAGGAATACTTCCCGCCTCGCGGTTGGCCCTCCTTGGTCATGAGGAGGCCGGTTTGGCGCCGACGGTCCTCATAGAAGTGTTTCATGAAGGGGCGTTTGGCCTTTTCGTCATAGGCGGCGAAGTCGGCCCGCTCGCCCACAAACATGGGGCTGGGGTGAATCACGAGTTCCGTTCCGCAGGCTTGGCAGAGGTCGCGGATCTCTTTCTCGAAAAACTTGTCCTCGATCTCCCAGACGTGCAGTCGCTCAATCTGAAGCTCTTTTAAATAGGAGCGGAGCTGGCTGCGATAGCGAGTCGATTTGCCTCGGGGCGTCAAGGCCTGGTAGTGGACTTGGTAGTCCTTTTCCCGAAGTTCCTGGCAGTAGTGCCGCATGGCACTCAGGAAGAGGACCAGCTTGTTTTGGTGGTATCGAAAGTGGGTGCAAAGCTCATCGGACTCCGCCATGAAGACCCGCTGGGCTCGTGGGCGGGTCTGACCGGTCAGGGGAAAGAGTTGGTTCCCGAGAATGAGCTGCGCGTCTTTCACGATGGAAAGCTACGTAGGCCAAGCGAGGGAGGGAATTGCTGGAAAAACGATCTTGTGCCAAGCGCCTTTTCCCGCAAGGTAGGGGCTCGAAATTTTATGCCAGGACGACCAGGAGGAAAAAGAGGACGACGCGGGGGTCCGCGTCGCGGACCCGGGCCCAACCGCCGCCGGGAAGACGGACCGGGAAAAGATGGCCGGGCATCGAAAGATGACAAGAGCATCGAGATCGAGGGCACCATCACCGCGGTGCTGGCAGGCACCATGTTCAAGGTGAAGCTGGCCAGTGGGCACGAGTTGTTGGCTCACATCTCCGGGAAGATGCGCAAGCGCTTCATCCGTTTGGTCATTGGCGACCGGGTCAAAATGGAGATGTCTCCCTATGACATGTCGAAAGCCCGCATCGTCTACCGATTGGGCTGAGTTGAGGATTTTTTTCCAAAAAGCGCTTGCTTACTTTCACGACAGGCGTAAACTATTCACGAGACGGTCCGGTTGGCATTGTCTCCGTCAGTTAGGGGGTTTCTGACTGAGCACTCAACCGGGCCGTCTTTTTTGTCTCTGTTTTTGTTTTTGTGGCAGGTTTTCAGCTGGCGGAGTCGCCTTCTCTCTGATCCTTTGTGATTTTATGAGTCTCCTCACCGCTTCTTGGCGTCGATTTGCCTGGGCCCCTCTCCTGGCAGGAACTTGTTGGGGTCAGCCTCAGGTCTTGGAGTTGGAAGCGCCCCGTAATTTGGAAGACTTGCAAGTCATCCAAGACACCCTGCAAGCTCGACTAGAAGTCGCTCGCAAGGCGACCGTGACTCTGGAACTGGGCGGGGCGACTGGGAGTGGCGTGATCGTGAACGAAGAGGGCCTCATTTACACGGCGGCCCATGTTTCGATGCGCCCGGGTTTCAAGCTGCGGGTGACTCTGTCAAACGGCAAGGAACTGGAGGGGGAGGGACTGGGCGTGGTGCCCGAGACGGACGCTTCGCTGGCCCGAATCACGACGGAGGGAACCTATCCCCATGTTCCCATCGCCCCGGCGGCTTCCGTGGAGCAGGGCGATTGGTGCTTTAGCCTCGGCAATGCGGGCGGCTGGGATGAGAGCCGAGGCTCGGTGGTGCGCTTGGGACGGATCGTGAAGGTGCGGGGGACGACCTTGCAGAGTGACTGCGCACTCATCGGAGGCGATTCCGGTGGGCCGCTTTTTGATATGGAGGGTCGTTTGATCGGGATTCACAGCCGGGTGGGCATTTCGGCGCAGAACAACATGCATGTCCCCATGAGCGAATACTACGATCACCTGGAGGCCATGCTGGCGATGGAGGCGGTGGGGGTGGAAAGCCGTGAGATGCTCCCTGGGGTGGATGGTTTTTTGGGGGTGGCGACCGAAGAGGTGGAGGGAGGCCTGCGGGTGCTTCGGGTCGGCCGGAAAACCGCAGCGGAGGACGAGCTGGAGGTGGGGGATGTCATTGTGTCGCTCGACGATCAGCCCACCCTCGAGAAAGGCGGGTTTGGCGATCGCGTTCGCCAAATGGGCCAGGGGGCGAAAATCCGCCTGCAAGTGATCCGAGGTCAGGAGGAGTTGGAGCTTCAGATCACTTTGGGAGGGAAATCTGAATGAAGGTCTCCTTGTTCGCCTGCTTGTTGGGAGTGGGGTGGGGGACCTGGCCTTCGTCTTCGGCGGCGCAGCTCCTGAACTATGAGCTGCGAACCAATGGAGCGACCGTTTTGGCGGCCTTTGAGGGCTTGGAGGAGGTGGTGGCCGGGAGCACCATCGAAATCCATCAGGGGCGACGAGACTTGCAGACTTTGGCCACGGTCATCCGCCCAGACCTGGCTCTCTGCAAGGCCAGCGAGCTGCCTCCGCCCTCGGAGCGCGAGCTGCATGCCCGCACGAGTGCCCGTGACCGAGGTCAGGTGGAGGTGCTGGCGGAAGATGAGCAGACGGATCTGGCGCTCTTGCGAATCAATTTGCCGGAGGTGGTGCCGGTGCGTTGGGCCGAGTCCGCTCAGGATTTGGGACAGGGGACCTGGGTGATTTCCAGTATGTCGAAAGCCGGCAAGATCCGGGCCGGAATTTTGAGCGCCAAAACGCGGCCAATCGAGCGGGAGGGCGGGGTGCTCGGTGTCACTTTGAGTGCGGCCGAGGAGGGGGAGGTCGGGCTGGTGGTGAAGGAGATGACCGAGGGAGGGCCAGCGGCGCAGGCCGGCTTGAAGATCGAGGACTTGATTCTGGAGCTGAATGGGGAAGCGGTCGGGGATTTGGAGGCTTTTGTGGAGGCCATCAAGGCGGCCAATCCTGGGAGCGAGGTCGATCTGCTGGTCCAAAGCGGCCAGGAGGAGAAGCGCTTTTCGGTCACCTTGGCCTACCGCGGCCAACTCTTTGACCGCTTCGACCGGAATCAGCAGATGAGCGGTTTCAGCTCGCTGCGAAGGGCGGGCTTCGAGATGGTCTTGCAACACGACACCACGCTGGCGCCGGAATCGATGGGAGGTCCGCTCTTCGATCTGGCGGGTCGCTGCCTCGGCATAAATATCGCCCGGGCTGATCGAGTGACGACCTTTGCTTTGCCGGTGGAGGTGGTGAAGAGGGCGCTCGCACGCCTGCAGGGGGACGAGTCAGTTAAGAAGGCGGCGAGCCAGCCGCACGGCGGCTAGGAGCGAGTCGGGTTTGGCGAGGCCTCGGCCGGCCAGGTCGTAGGCAGTGCCATGGTCGGGGCTGGTTCGGACGAGAGGGAGCCCCCAGGTGACGTTGACGGCTTCGTCGAAGTCCAAGAGTTTGAGTGGGATGAGTCCTTGGTCGTGGTAGAGGCAGACGACGGCATCGAAGTGGCCCTGGTGGGCGCGGTGGAAAACGGTGTCAGGGGGAAAAGGTCCAGAAAAGATTCCGGGATGGGTGGCTTGGAGGGCGGCCAGGGCCGGCTTCACGAGACGCTCTTCTTCATCGCCAAAGGCGCCTTCTTCGCTGGCATGGGGATTCAATCCCGCCACCGCAATCTTCGGGGAGACCTTTCCCAGCCGTTGGCAAAACTCGAGAAGATGACGGCCTGTGCGCTCGATTTTGGAAGCATCCAGCAGGGTGGGCACTTCGCGCAGAGGTACGTGGATGGTGGCCAGCCCCACCGTGAGCTGAGGACCGGAGAGGATCATGGTGGCGTCCTCCGGGGGGCGGCCGCACGCGTCCGCGAAGAATTCCGTTTGGCCGGGGAAGGGAAATCCGATTTCTTGCAGGTTCTTTTTCCCGACGGGGCCGGTCACGACGGCGTCGAGAGTTTCGTTCCGCAAGGCGGCGACCGCGTCCCGCAGGAACTGGAGGGCCAGGTTGGCGGTGGCCCCGGTGGGGAAACCTGGTCGGCTGGCTTCGGTCGTCCCGATGACGCAGAGTTCTGCGGGAAAGGCTTCTTGTTGCAGGCGAGCTACGGCCGCGGCCACGATCTCCGGGCCGATGCCCGCGGGGTCGCCTAGGGTGATCCCGATTTTCGGCATGGGGAGTCTAGAAAGTCCTCACGACCGCTTTGCGTCGAAGCTGATTGATCCACTGGTCGTAGGCTTCCTGGCGATGCTCCTGCACCACGAGGTTTTCCACTTGGTCACGGACTTCGGGAAGGCTGGGCCGAGCCCCCCAATCGCGGGCATCCACCTTCAGGATGGTGAAGCCGGAGGAGTCTTCGATGACTTCGGAGATAGCCCCGACTTTGAGGGAAAAGGCGGGATCGCCCAGGGAGGGGCTGAGGTCCGTCCGAGCCATGACGGGCATGCTGCCCCCGTCGACGGCAAATCCGTCTTCGGAGTGCATCTTGGCCATCTGGGCGAAGTCGGCCCCGGCCCGTAGTTTTCGGCGGATTTCTTCGGCCAGGGTTTGCGTCTGTTCCGCGGTCCGAGAATCGCTCAATTTCCGAAGGTAGATTTTGCTGATTTGCACAAAGTCTTCGCCGGCGAATTGGGCCTTGTTTTCCTCATAGACGCGACGGAGCTCGTCGGGAGTGGCTGGCTGGGGCGAGCCGAGAGCCCTTCCTCGCATGCCTTGGACGGCCAATTGTTTGCGAACCAACTCTTTGTATTTGGGATGGCTCATGCCGCCCTTGGAGAGGTAGTCGAGGAACTTTTCGCGACTGCCATCGAAGTTTTCGAGGATACGGCGATTGATGTCTTCTTTCACCCGGTGCTCTTTGATGATGGCGCCCAGCTTATCGAATTCGTCCAAGATGAGTTCTCGATCGATGAGGTCCTGAAGAGTCTGCTGGCGGGCTTCCTCGACGGCTTCTTGGAGGGCCTGGCCGCTTTTTTCACGAGCCAGCGCTTGGACGATCGAGGCCATCATGAACTGGATCTCCGATTCCAGAATGACGTCTCCGTTCACGAGCGCGGCCACTTTGTTGATTTCAATGGGCTGCTCCTGGCTCCAAGAGAAAGGGGCCAAGACGGCGAGGATCGAGAGAAGCAGAAAGAAGCGGGTCTTCATGAAGTCAGAGTCGTTTCAGCAAATCGACGGCCTCTTGCAGGCGGTCTCGCAAGTGCGGGGATTCCAATCGTGGAAATTTGCCATCGAGCAAGATGAAATCGTCGTTTCGACTGATCATGAGACGGCATTGACTGATTTCGACGGAGGAAAGGCCCCGATCAGAGGCGAGGATGCGGAGTTCGGCCACGGTCAAGAGGGTTTCGGCAGGGGCCGGGATTCGTCCGAAGCGGTCGCGCCACTCGCGCCGGAGTTTGTTTAGTTCTTTTCGAGAGCTGGCTTGGGCGACGGCGCGGTAGGCTTCGACCCGGAGGGTGGATTGGCCCATGAAGTCGGGCGGCAGGTAGGCGGGAAGCGCTTCTCCCCGGCGGGCGGCTTCCTGCTCACTGCCGGCCAGGAAGTCGATGCGAAGGGCCACCTCTCTCCGGGTGGGGGCGGGGCCGCCCTGGAGCTTGGCGATGGAGGTTTTCAGAAGTTGGCAGTAGAGATCGAAGCCGATGTTGACGATGTGGCCGCTTTGTTTTGTGCCGAGCAAATTGCCCGCGCCGCGGATTTCCAAATCACGCATGGCGATGCGGAAGCCGGCCCCGAGCGAGCTGTATTCCCGGATGGCGCGGATGCGTTTGCGGACATCCCCGGCAGCCAACTGGTCGGGAGGCAAGAGGAGGTAGGCGTAGGCTTGCTGATGGGATCGGCCGACTCGGCCGCGAAGCTGGTAGAGGTCGGCCAGGCCAAAGCGGTCGGCTCGGTCGATGAGGATGGTGTTGGCATTCGGGATATCGATGCCGCTTTCGATGATGGTGGTGGCCAACAAGACGTCCGCTTCCCGGTCTATGAACTGCTGCATGACGTCTTCCAACTGCCCTTTGTCCATTTGCCCATGGCCTACCAGGACTTTGGCCTCCGGGCAGAGTTCGGCCACCCGCTGCTGGAGGCGTTGGATGCTGCGGACGCGATTGTGGAGGAAGTAGACTTGGCCACCGCGATCGAGTTCTCGCTGGATGGCGGAGCGAATGATCCGTTCGTCATAGGCCACGATGCGGGTCTCGACCGGTATGCGATTGGGAGGAGGGGTTTCGATGGTGGACATGTCTCGTGCGCCCATGAGCGAGAGGTAGAGCGTGCGGGGAATGGGGGTGGCGCTCAGAGTGAGGATGTCGACGAGGCGGAAGCGCTCTTTGAAGCGTTCTTTGTGGGCGACGCCGAAGCGCTGTTCTTCATCGATCACGACCAAACCCAGATTCTGAAAGGTCACGTGAGGCGAGGTCAGCCGATGGGTGCCGATGACGATGTCGACGCTGCCGTCGGCCAAGCCTTCCACCACTTGGCGCTGGTCGCCCGCTGTGCGGTAGCGGTTGAGTAGCTCGATGGTGATGGGGAATTCCGACATCCGTTCGCGAAAGTTCTGCCAGTGTTGTTGCGCCAAGACGGTCGTGGGAACGAGGATGGCCACTTGCTTGCCTGACATGACCGACTTGAAGGCCGCGCGAAGGGCGACCTCGGTTTTTCCGAAGCCGACGTCCCCACAGATGAGTCGATCCATGGGGCGGGCAGACTGCATGTCGGACTTGGTCTCCAGAATGGCGGTGACCTGGTCATCGGTTTCCTGGTAGGGGAAGGATTTCTCGAATTCCAACTGCCACTTGTTGTCCTCGTCATGAGGAAAGCCTTCCTCTGTTTGGCGCTCTGCCTGAATGGCCAGGAGCTTGGCCGCATAGTCCATCACGGATCGCTCCACATTTTGGCGGACTCGTTTCCACTTGCCATCGCCCAATTTGTTCAGCTTGGGCTTGGCTTTTCCGAGCCCGACGTAGCGGGAAACCAGATGGGATTGATCGAGAGGGACAAAGAGCCGAGCCTGGTGCTCGAATTCCAAGACCAGGACCTCTCGCGCCAAGCCCTTGTCTTCCTGCTGCGCGATCCCGCGATAGCGGCCAATGCCATATTCGAGGTGGACCACGAATTCATTTTCCTTCAGCTCGGAGAAGTCCAGTTCCTTGCTGGAGCGAGTGCGCTCTACGTCTCTGCGAAAGCGGCGTCGACTGGTGTTGACATGGTAGCGACCAAAAAGTTCGGAGGCGGAGAGGATCGCCAGTTTGGCGGCCGGAACGGTGAAGCCTGCCACCAAATTTCCGAGATGGTGTTGGATGCTCCCGCTCGTTTTGAGGAGAGGCAGCACCATTTCCTGATAGCGCTCTTCTTCTGCCTGATTTTGGAAGAAAAGGTGGATGTCCCAGGCCTCCTTTTGCCAAGCAGCCAGCCGCCGATGAAAGTCTTCTCGCTTGGCTTCCTGCAAGATGAAGTCGCCCGCTTCAAAGCGCCCCAGAGGATTTTCGTAAGCGGCCCAGGAGCGGTCTGGAAGGTCGAGATCTTCGAGGTCTTCTTGCGTGATCCAGAATTGGCTCCCGGTAGCCGTGGCATCGAGCGCGATTTTGAGATCGCTCTCCTGCATCCAATCACGGAGGCGATGGGTGGTCCGCGTTTCCTTTTCCAAGACCACTTGGGCTGAGTCGAGGGTGCGGCTGGAGATTTGGGAGTGGAGATCAAATTCCCGCAGGCTTTCGATTTCTTCATCGAAGAATTCGATCCGAATCGGGAGGGGAGTCTGCCAAGGAAAGAGATCAAAAATCCCACCCCGCTGGGCAAATTGGCCGCGCTGGAAAACCTGGGCTTCTTGCTCGAAGCCCGCTTCTAGCAGACGCGCTTTGAGCCGGGCCAAGGAGAGGGTGGCACCGGTTGTCAGCCTGAGGCTGGCATCGGGGGTGGCTTCGAGGGGAGGGACCGGGCTTTCGAGACTCGCTTGGCGGAGGACGATGACCGGGGTTTCCGCTTGCGCGCGCGCTTGACGGAGGGTTTCCAAGACGAAGAGGCGCTCGGCTGCACTTTCTGGATCGGGCACGGCCTCTTCGCTCGAGTCGAGGTGGGGGAGAAAAAGAGGATTGTGCCCCCAGGTGAGCAGCTCGCTGGCGACTCGCTCTTGATGGCGGGCGTCCCGACAAATCAGCCAGGAGACCGCAGGAGGGAGACGCTTCAGGAGCGCGGCCGCGAAGAAGGAGTGGGCCGGGGGAGCGACCGAGGGGAAGGCCAAGGCATGCGAAGAGGTGAGATCGCGCCCTGCGAGCAGGCACTGGAATCCGGGTGCCTGCGCGAGAGAGGCGGGCACTTGCTGGGGGCCTGGCTGAGTGGTCGAACGAGCCATTCAGGATGCTTCGCGGAGGAGACCGCGAAAGCGGGGCGGTAGTCTAGCCAGCCCAGGGGGAGGCACAAGGACTTCCGCCGAGAGAAGAGGGGGGCCGGGTGAGATTTCTAATACCAACCTCCAGAATTCACTGGTAAAACGGAGGGAAGTTGGTGTGGGGAAGAGGCGCTGAAGGACGTGGAAGGGAGAGCCGGTGTCTTTCGAGCCAGCGCTGCGTTGCTTCTCGGTTACGGTGCCTGCACCGCTCCCTTGTCGTGCCTTGGCCTGAGCCAAAATTCACGCGGCCATTCTACCAGTTCATTCTGCTGCTTGGTCTTAGACTCCTGCCGGCTCCAGGATCTGATATTTTTCGATCCGCTTTTTGAAGGTGGCCCGCGTCATGCCGAGGAGGGAGGCGGCCCGTGCCAGGTCGCCATCGGCTTTTTGGAGAGAGAACTCGACGGCGGCTTTTTCCATGGCGGAGAGGATGTCGTATTCCTTATCCTGTTCTGCCTTGGCCAGGAGGAGGGCGAGGGCGGCTTCTTCGTTGAGGACGCTTTTGTTCTCGGAAGAGTCTTGGTCCGAAGCACTGCTGAGAGCGGATTGCCCTGAGCCAATGGCGAAGTTTTGACCGAGGGGGATGTCTTTGGGAAGAAGGACATCGCGAGTGGCCAGGACGCAGGCCCGGTAGATGGTGTTTTCCAGTTCCCGCACGTTGCCTGGCCATTGGTAGCCTTCGAGATGGCGGATGCCTTCGGTCGAGAGTCGCAGGCGGGGCATGCCTTTGTGCTGGGCAATCCGCTGGAGGAAAAAGTCCGCCAAGACCCGCACGTCTTCCCGCCTTTCGCGAAGGGGTGGGATGTGAATCCGGACGACGTTCAGACGATAGAAGAGGTCCTCACGGAAGCCGCCGATTTTGATTTCCTCATCGAGATTTTTGTTGGTGGCGGCCAGGATGCGCACGTCGGTGGAGATGGTGGTGTTGCCGCCGACGCGGGAGAACTCGCCCTCTTGGAGCACTCGCAGGATTTTGCTTTGCACGCCCATCGGCATGTCTCCGATTTCGTCCAGGAAGAGGGTGCCCCCGTCGCATTGCTCGAAGCGACCCACCCGACGCTGCACGGCCCCCGTGAAAGAGCCTTTTTCGTGGCCGAAGAGTTCGGATTCCAAGAGATTATCCGGGATGGCGGCGCAGTTGATGGCCACGAAGTCTTTCTGGGCCCGGTTGCTAAAGCGATGGATGCAGTTGGCCACCACCTCTTTGCCGACCCCACTTTCGCCCGTGATCAGGACCGGCACATCCGAGCGGGAAACTCTTCCGATGAGTTTGAGGACTTCCTGCATGGAGGCGGAGCTGCCAATGATGGTTTCCTTGGCAAGTTCGCTCGCGGAGGGGGTTTCAGCGGACTGCTTGGGCGTGTCGAGCATTTGCTCTTGGGCCTGGAGGGCTTCTTCCACGATCCGGCGGAGATCAAAGGTGAGCGATTCCTTTCGCAAGAAGTCGTAGGCGCCTAGCTTCATGCATTGGATGATGCTGTTGGTGGTGGGGAAGCCGGTGAAAAGGATCACGATGGAGTTCGGCTCGTTTAGGCGGACCTTTTTGAGGAGTTCTTCGCCGGCCAAGGGGCCCACCCGCAGTTCGCTAATGAGGAGATCGGCGTGTTGGTCGAGATAGAAGTCGAGAGCTTTGCCTGAGTCGCTGAAGCCGACGACCCGGGTGGAAGGAGTTTCCAAGTGACGGACTGCCCAGTCGAGGAAGTCGGTATCAGGATCGACGACGACGACTGTTTTGGCGAGGGCAGTGGAGTTGGGTTTGCTTTTGGGCATTTCAAACGGAATCAGAGGCCACCGTAGCGGCGTTGGCGACGGCCATATTCCAAGACGGCTTCCTGGAAATCACTTTCGCGGAAGTCCGGCCAGAGTCGCTTGGTCACCACGATTTCACTGTAGCTAATCTGCCACAGGAGAAAATTGGAAATTCGCATTTCGCCGGAAGTCCGGATGAGCAGGTCGGGGTCGGGACAATCACAGGTGTAGAGATGAGCTGCGATGGTTTCGAGGTCGATCTCATCCGGCCGCATGCGACCGGCCTCAACCGAGCGGGCGATTTCCTGCATGGCGTGGCAGAGTTCTTCCCGTGCGCCATAGGAGAGGGCCAGGATCAGGCGGAGTCCACTGTTGGAGGCGGTTTGCTCGATGGAATCTTCCAGACGTTGGCGGCTGGCGGCTGGCAGGCGCTCGAGGTTCCCGATGGCTTGCAGGCGGACATTGCGCTCTTTCAGCTCGGGGGTTTTTTGCTGGAGGAAGCGCTCGAGCAATTGCATGAGGGCGGCGGTCTCGGCCGGGGGGCGCTTCCAATTCTCGGACGAGAAGGCGTAGAGCGTGAGGTAGTCGATCCCCAGTTTCTGGCAGGATTCCACCGCGGTCCGAACGGACTCCGCGCCCGCCCGGTGGCCCTCCCGACGGGGCAGGCCACGTTCGCGGGCCCAACGGCCATTGCCGTCCATGATGACGGCTACGTGACGAGGAACGGCGAGCGGGGTGTCTCGCTCGCTGGAGACGATGGTGGAAGTCGCTTCCGACATGAAATGAGGATCGCGGAAAGCTGAAGCAGTTCCCGAAAAAGGCAAGGCGGAGGAATGAAAGTCAGGCCGAGGGCCAGGCTAACCCAAGAAGCGAGAACTGAAAATGAGCCAAGCCATGTGGAGTTTGCTGAGCCGGTAGCGCTGCTCAAAGACGCGGAATCGGTCATGCCTCATTTTTTCCAGGATGCCGGAGTAGATTTTCCGCATGACTTCAGCCGGAAGCATGTTTTGGCGATCGTCTGGGTGGAGGAGTTCGCTGGCCTCCTGGTAGAGACGGCTGGCTTGGGCATACTCGAACTCCATGAGCTGGACGAAGCGCTCGTCGTGCAGGCGAGTGAACAGATCCTCTTCGCGGTAGTCGAAGCGTCGGAGGTCGGCTTCGGGAAGGTAGAGCCGTTGGCGGTCGCGCGCGTCTTCGCCCACGTCTCGGAGGATGTTCGTCCATTGGAGGGCGTGGCCCAGCTTGACGGCATAATCCCGAGCGCTTTCGTGCTGGTAGCCGAAGATTTCAATGCTGACCAGACCCACCACCGAGGCTACCAGGTAGCAGTAGTCTAAAAGGTCCTGCTGGGTGGCAAAGCGCCGTGGTTGCAAGTCGGCCTCGACTCCTTGGATGATCTCGACGAAGTGTTCGGTGGGGATGGGATAGGTCTCCCGCAGCCGCTCGGTAGCGAGCTGGGTGTCATTGGGTTCGGAAAATCCGTTTTGAAGTCCTTCTTTCCACTGAGCGAGAAGGGCGGCGCGTTTCTCGACCGGCCAGTCCTCTTCGTCCGCGATGTCATCGACCACTCGGCAGAAGGCATAGAAGTCGATCATGTCTTTTTGCTTGGGCTTCGGCAGGCAGAGGAGTGCGAAGGCCAAATTTGATTTGGCGCGCTTGGCGATTTGCGCGGTGCTTTCGCGTTCCCAGTAAGCCATATGATTCGATGAAGAGTGAGCCGGAGCGGGAGACGGGTTTCCTCGCTCCTCGCCCTCCTCCCCTTGCCTACTTGATGGGGCCCCAATGACTTGTGAAGGGCCAGTAGACGACGAGGGCGGGACCTAGGAGATTGTTTTCGGGGACGCCTTCCCAGTCGGGGGCGCCGCGGCCGCCTCCACTGCCCCAGATACGGCTGTCGGAACTGTTCCCACTGTTGTCTCCCATGGCGATGTAGCGGCGATCTTCTCCGGATGGCACTTGGTAGGGTCGGACGGGAAACTCGAGTTCGACCCCATCGGATTGTCTCAAACTGGGGAACTCATAGCCGCGGTGCCAAGGGAGCTCGGCGTACTCTTTCATGACACGCTGGATGCCTGCTTCCTGCGCTTCCTGGCCATCGATGAAGAGGAAGGGAGGGCGGAGTTCGATGGTGTCTCCGGGCAGAGCGGTCAGGCGCTTGATGTAGTGCTGGGAACCTTGCTGGGGGTCGAAGTCACTTCTCGCCTCGATGTAGTCGATGTCTTTGGTGGTGAAGACGAAGACTTCGCCGCGCTGGGGTCGCCGGAAGTGATAGGACACCCGATCAACCAAGACTTGGTCGCCGGTGTGCACCACTCCTCTTACGAGGGTTTCGCCGCGATAGACCGGCAAAGGCTCGTTCGAGAGGATGCCGGTGTCTCTTCGATCTTGTAGGAGCGTCAGCACTCTTTTGCGAGACTCGCTCCCGAGTCGATCTTCCAAAAGGGCACCGAGACCGAAGTCACGCAGAACGACCGCGACCGGGGCCGCAATGGCCACGTCCTGGCCCGAGCGAAAGACCAAGTGCGTGCGGGTAAAAAAACGGAAGTGATTGCGCTCGTAGATGCGAATGATGAGATCATCGCTTTCGGGTGAGACATTCACGTAGCTGCGTCCGCGAAGAACCTTATCGAAAGGCCGCAAGAGGGCGGAAGGGAGGGCCTCCTCGGCGGTGTAAGGGAAGCCGACTACCCCGTTCAGAGTGGGCTGCATGGAGCCGGTCGGAATTCGGAAAGGCTGAAGGAAGTAAGAGCGAATCCCGAGAGCCACCACGATGGCCACGAAGATGACTTCCACATTCTCGCGCAAGCCGCCGTCTTTCGGCTGGGGGAAGGCGCGATCGCAGGCTTTGCGCACGCTTTTAGAATGGAGTTCAATTTTGGGCCGATCTCGCGAGGCAATCCCATCGCGAAGCCCGGTCAGCTCGCGCTGGATGACCTCAGCCTGCTCCCGGCGAAGGAGGTCCTGCTTGTAGTGGAGGAACTTTTTGACTCCTTTGGCGAGGTGTTTGGCTTCTTTGAGGTATTTGGGCTGAAACATGGGAGAAGTTTCAAGTTGGAAGGTTGAAGTCTTCAGCTGGATCAGTCGGAGGTTTTCAGGACCTCGATGAAGGCTTCTTGGGGAATGCTGACTCGGCCGATGGCTTTCATGCGCTTTTTGCCTTCTTTCTGCTTTTCCAGGAGCTTGCGCTTTCGGGTGATATCGCCCCCGTAGCATTTGGCGGTCACGTTTTTGCGCATGGCGCTGATCGACTCCCGCGCTATGATTTTGCCGCCGATGGCCGCTTGGATGGCCACCACGAACATTTGCCGCGGGATGACCTCTTTGAGCTTGGCGGCCAGCTTGCGACCGTAGAGTTCGGCTTTGTCTCGATGGACGATGGTGGAGAAGGCCTCCACGGTTTCTCCCGCGATCATCATGTCCATTTTGACCAGCTTGGCTGCTTCGTAGCCATCGTGCTCATAGTCCATGGAGCCGTAGCCGCGAGTGATGGATTTCAGGCGGTCATTGAAGTCGACCAGGATTTCGTTTAGCGGCAGGCGGCAGGTCAGCATGATGCGGGTAGCGTCGAGCGTTTCGGTGTTGATGACCAAGCCGCGCTTCTCGCTGACCAACTGCATCATGTCCCCGATGTAGTCATTAGGGACAAGGATGTAGGCCTTGACCATGGGCTCTTCGATTTTTTCGATGACTTGGGCTTCGGGCAAGAAGGTGGGGTTGTCGATGTCGAGCTGCTCTCCGTCGGTTTTCGTGACGTGGAAGACCACCGAGGGATAGGTCGAAATGACATCCATATTGAACTCCCGACGAAGCCGCTCTTGCACGATTTCCATATGGAGAAGACCCAGAAAACCACAGCGGAATCCGAAACCGAGAGCGGCGCTGCTTTCGGCCATGAAGGTGAAGGCGGCGTCGTTGATTTGGAGCTTGCCCACGGCCGTTTTGAGGGATTCGAAGTCATCGGAGCTGACCGGATAAATGCCCGCGAAGACCATGGGCTGGATTTCTTTGAAGCCGGGAAGCGGGGTGGGGACGGGATTGGAGGATTCGGTGTAGGTGTCGCCGATTTTGACTTCGGCGGACGATTTCATATTGGCGATGAGGTAGCCGACATCCCCCGCTTCCAAAGCCGGCCGCTTATCCATTTTGGGAGTGAAGACGCCGACTTCCTTGACCTCGTAGTTCTTGTTGGTGGCGAAGAGATTGACCTTCAGCCCCGGCACAATCCGGCCGGAGACGACGCGCACGTAGCTGATGACGCCGCGGTAGGTATCGTAGACCGAGTCGTAGACGGAGGCCCGCAAGTAGCCGTCTTCGGGGGAAGTGGGGGGAGGGATTTTTTCAATGACCGCCTCCAGAATGTCCTCAATCCCGAGGCCGGTCTTGGCACTGGCGGGGATGGCATCCTCGGCCGGCAGCATGAGGATGTCCTCGATTTGCTTGTGGCACATCGCGAGGTTGGCACTGGGGAGGTCAATTTTATTGATGACGGGAATGATCTCCAGCTCCTGCTGCATGGCCAAGTTGACGTTGGCGACGGTTTGGGCCTCGACTCCCTGGGCGGCATCCACCAGAACGAGCGCGCCCTCGCAGGCCGCCAGGGACCGGGAAACCTCGTAGGAAAAGTCCACGTGGCCAGGGGTGTCCAAGAGGTTGAGCTTGTAGGTTTTCCCGTCTTTGGCGGGATAGAGCATGGTCACCGGATGGGACTTGATGGTGATGCCCCGTTCTCGCTCGAGGTCCATGGCGTCCAGGAGCTGATCCTGCTTTTCTCGCTCGCTGATGGTTTGGGTGAATTCCAGAAGTCGATCCGAGAGCGTGGTCTTCCCATGATCGATGTGCGCGATGATGGAGAAGTTGCGAGTCAGCTCGGTGGACATGGGCGAGAGAAAAAACGAAGCGGATAGTGCGCGAGGTTCCCTCGTTGGGCAAGCGGTTCCCTCCAAGGAAGACGGAGCTGACAAGGGCAGCAGGCCGATGGGCTGGCCTCCGGTCGAGAGCCGCCCAAAGCGCGGGGGGAGCCAGGCCCGTCTCTTGGGCCGTTTTGGCCGCGCGCCTTGGTCTCATACCAACCTCCAGAATTCGCTGGTAGAATGGAGGGAAGGTGTTGTGGGGAAGAGGCGCTGAAGCGCGGGGAAGGAAGAGCCGGTGTCTGTCGAACCAGCCCTGCGTTGCTCCTCGGTTACGGTGCTAGCACCGCGCCCTCGTCCCGCCTTGGTCTGGCCCGAAATCCACTCGGCCATTCTACCAGCTAATTCTGCAGCTTGGTCTAAGGGATTTGCTTGAGAAAGTCGAGCACCACCCCGGCCGTCAGCACTTCGGGTAGAAGGAGAGGCTCTTCTTCTCCGGGGAGGAAGAGCAGATTCATCGGGATGGCGTTTTTGCCGAGCGATTGGAGGTAGCGGGTGGCTTCGGGATTGGGTTGGTCAAAGCTTGCTTTCAGAAGCAACACTTCCCGTGCTTCCAGAAGATGGCGCACTTCTGGATCGGCGTAGGCCAGCTTATTCGTTTGGCAGGTGGCGCACCAGCGGGCGGTGAAATCCAGATAGACCGGATGTCCTTGGCTGAGGGCTTGCTCCACACGTTCGGAGGACCAAGTTTCCCAGACGAGATCGCGGGTCCCCAGTTTTCCCCAAGCGTAGGTTCCTCCGCCGAGAAGAAGGAGAAGGGCGACCAGCTTGGCCTTCCACTGGGTGGGGCGAGGGCGACGGGGCGTCCCCCATTTCCCGTAAATCCACCCGGCCAGGGCGGTCACCGGGAGGAAGAGGAGAATTGTCAGAAAGGTGCTCTCGGCCACTTGGGCTTCGATCACCCAGAGAAAGTAGGCTGCCACCCCAAAAAGAAGAAGGCCCATGAACTGTTTGAAAGTCTCCATCCAAGCGCCGGGTCGAGGGAGCTTCTCGATCAGACTCGGTTTGGCCGAAAGCAGCAGATAAGGGAGGGAAAGTCCCAGCGCCATGAGGGTGAAAGCGAGAAAGGCCCAGACCGGAGGAACGCTCAGAAGGGATCCCAAAGCCACTCCCAGAAAGGGCGCCGTGCAGGGGGTGGCCACGAGCGTGGCGAAGATGCCCGACCAGAAGCTCCCCGAAAGACCCTTTTGAGAGGAAAGCCCCGAGCCCACTGAAGTGGCGGTGAGGCCGATTTCGAAGACCCCGATGAGATTGACGGCGAAAAAGAAGAAGATCAGCAAGATGGCGAAGGTGAAGCGCGGATCGGTGAATTGCCCCCCCCAAAGTCCGCGACCGGCCAGGAAAACGCCTCCCAAGATCCAGAAGGAGAGAACTACGCCGGCGGTGAAGACCAGTCCGTGCTGGACAATCTTATTCCGATCTTGCCCCGCTTGTTGCACGAAGCCCATGATTTTGAGGCCAATGACTGGGAAGACGCAGGGCATGAAGTTTAGGATGAACCCGCCGAGTAGGGAAACGCCCAGCAAGAGCGGGAGCGGGGGGGGCTCGGCTTGGCTGGTGGGCGGCTCTTCTTCAGGGAAAAGCTGCGCCCATGGCACCACCTTCGCCTCAATCGAGAAGGCCTTGCGGTCCAAGTCGGCGATTGGTGAAGAGGAAACCACCAAGCCGGAAAGAGTGCTCGGGAAGGGTTTTCCGGACTGGCCTTTGGTCAGTTCGATGACCAGCTTCCCTTCCAAAATTTCGAAGCGACTCTCCCCAATTTTGACAGCGCTCGCCTCTTCTCCCGGGCTGTAGAATTCAGAAACCAAGTCCGCACCGTAGTAGAGCCAGGATGTCGGATCGATCTGCGAGAGGAAGGCTGGGGGAGGTTCCAATACCACTCTCACCAGCTCGCCCGCGAGAGCAGCTTGTCCGGTAGCCCAGTCGGGTTCGGCCGCGAGGGCCGCTCGGGCTTGCTGCATCCGGCTGCCTTCCGGGGAAGGACTGGCCTGGGTGCCGGGGGCGACGACTTGAAAGGTTTCAGAGAGGGTGGTTTTGCCACGTTTGCAAACTTCCTTGCAATACTGCCAATCGATCTCGGCGCTCAGCGTGACCGATTCCCCCGGCACGAGGTCCGAAGGGGCATGGAGGCGGACGAAATGGGTCGCTTGTCCAGCGTAGCCATAGCCCGGGATGCCGGAGGTGGTGATTGGCTTCGGGACAGCCAAGCGAAGGGGCTCGGCTCGGAAGCCTTCCGGCAAGGTCCAGGTGACGCGGGCTTCTTGCCCTGCCCCTCCGTGATTGAGCCAATAGGTGTGCCAGTCGGGAGCGATCGTGAAGTGGAAAGCGATCTCGAAAGGCTGCCCGGCCACCAAGTCTGAAGATTCCACCCAGGTTTCTACCGTGACTTCGTTGGTCGATGGGGAAAACGGAAATTGGCTCCGGGCGGAGGTCGCAAGTCCCAGTAGAAAAAGCAGAAGCGGCAGGCGGGGCATGACTGTTCTCAGAGCGAGTTCGGAGCAGAGCTATTCCAAGAATTGGCTTTGCGAATCGAGGGGATCAGGCAGCTGAAGCGGAGTCGGACCGATTGCGCCCAGAAGCCCACAAAAAAAGGCAGCCCCCAGGAGGAGCTGCCTCTTATCAAAGGGTGGTTCTTTAGTAATTGTAGCCGTTGCGCGCGGCTTCGCGGCGCTCCAGCTCGCGGAGGCGGGCTTCGCGGACGTCGTCTTTTTCCGCTTCATTGCCGAGATACCCGCCAGTAGCCCCTCCCGCGAGGGCGCCAATGACAGCGCCGGTGGTCGCGTTGCCCGACTGGTTTCCGATCACGCCCCCGAGGATTCCGCCAGCCACGGTGCCGACGGCCGCTGATTGAGTGGTCTTGGAATTAGGATCGATGCCGGTGCAGCCAATGGTGCCAAAACCGAGTGCGGCGCAGCAGAGAAGAAGTGTGATTTGTTTTCGCATGGTATTGGTTCAGTTGAGAGTTTGTTTTTGGAGACAGGGAGTGAGGGTGCTTTGACGGCACGAATCCTTCCACTATTCGATCCAAGGCGAGTTGTCGGCGGAATTTTTTGGGATTTTCTGATTTCAGGATTGCCAAAAGACGAGGGATTCGATATCCCCAAGGCCACCCGGTGCCGCTCCGCAATGAAACTTCTGGCTTCTTTTTTTGTTTTTCTGCTTTTTCTCCTTTTGGCTCCCTGTCTCGTAGGCGGCGAATTGTATGGCACGCTCGCTCTTGAGGACGGGTTGCCGCAGGAAGGGACGGTCATTGAGCTGCGCTCTCAGAACGGGGAGACGGTCGTAGCGGAGGCCAAGACGGATCGCTCCGGTCGCTACAGCCTGCTTTTCGAGGGCTTTCGCGGCAAGCTCCTCCTACAGGTCACGGTGCTGGAAACGGTCTACCAACTGCCGGTGATCGCCTTCGAGACGGCTTCGCAATATGACCTCGTGATCGCGCCCGACCCGGACCAGTCCGGTGAGCTTTCCCTCCAACGCCACTGAGATCGTCCCATGAGCCTGCCACAAGAACCTACGGGAGGAGGCGGTCGGCCTCGCAAGGATTTTTGGGATGTCCTGGATGTTCTTTTGCGACCTCTCTCCAGCCTCTTTGCAGCCATCGTGGTGGCCTTGATCGGTTACTTTGGTTCCAAAGTGCTGGAGGATTCCAAACGTCTGGAGAACGCCCATCGCGAACGGCTCCAACAGATGGAGCTAAACAATCGGCTCTACACCGAGCTGATTAGCCGACGGGAAGAGTCGGAAAGCGCTCTCCGAAAGGATATGTTCGTCTCCATCATCAATTCCTTCCTGAGCGGAGGGCAGGGGATGGATCACTTGGAGGAGAAGCTTCTCAATTTGGAACTGCTGGTCTACAACTTCCACGAGTCGCTCAACCTGAAGCCGCTCTTCAGCCATCTTCGGAGGGAGATCATCGACGAGATGGGGCAAGTCCAAACCGAGCTCTCCCCGCTGGAAGAAGTCGGGCTGCTCAATGTTCTGGCAGGCGAGGAGATGGTGGCTTCGGAAGACGAGGACACTTACGCCGCGCTCAAGCAGAAGGAGGAAGTCTTGCCAGTCTTTCAGGAGCGGCTTCTCCGGATCGCCCGCGAAGTGTCCGCCAAGCAAAGCTCCATTCTCGAAGGCGCGGGCCAGGTGGTGGCTTGGGCCGGGGAAATCAATCAGCGGGAGCCAGTGATTGACGAATTTCTGGAGATCGACGGCCTGCTGCGGCGCTTCAGTGTCTCGCTGCGCGGAGCGGTCGGGGATCGCGAAATCCAAGTCCGCCTCCAAATCACCAATCCGGTCGATTTGGACGAAGGCGGGGAGGAAGCTCTCTGGAGCACACCACTGAACGATGAGGTCAACGCCAGCTTCTCTCTCGGTTTCTTTGATTTCCCGATGATCGACAATTCCCGGCTCTCTCAGGATCAGCGCTGTGCGGTCGTCCTTTCAAACTACTTCCCAGAAGAGGGCCTGGCGGAGATTCGGCTCATTTACTTCCCAGGCACCCATGCCAGTTTGCGTGAAAAACCCTACATCGAGGAGATCATGAACGATCTCTTGGAAATCGGGGAGCGGGAAGAAGCGCGTTATCGGGAGCGCGAGGAGTCCATTCGGGAAAACAGCCTCAATCTGGACGATTTGGTCCCTTTCACCGATTGAGGATGGCCGCCTGCGCTTTCTTTATACCCAGCTGCAGAATTGGCTGGTAGAATGGCCGAGTGGATTTCGGGCCAGACCAAGGCGCGATGAGGGCGCGGTGCAGGCACCGTAACCGAGGAGCAACGCAGGGCTGGCTCGAAAGACACCGGCTCTCCCTTCCCCGCGCTTCAGCGCCTCTTCCCCACACCACCGCCCCTCCATTCTTCCAGTGTATTCTGGAGGTTGGTATGAGAGAAGGCCTCAGCTGCCTTTGAACTGCCCGACTAAGGAGGTGATGGTCTCCTTGGCGTCCCCATAGAGCATGCGGGTGTTGGCCCTCGTGAAGAGGGGATTGACCAGCCCGGAGAAGCCTTTCCCTTGGCCCCGTTTCAGGACGAAGGTGGTGCGGGCTTGGTGGACATTGATGATGGGCATGCCGTAGATGGGGCTGCTCTCGTCTTCGAGGGCGGCCGGATTCACGACATCGTTCGCTCCGATGACCACGGCCACGTCCGTGTTGCTCATGAGCGGATTGACGTCGTCCATCTCGGCCAACTGCTCATAGGGCACGTCCGCCTCCGCCAAGAGCACGTTCATGTGCCCCGGCATCCGTCCTGCCACCGGGTGGATGGCAAAGGAGACTTCACAGCCGTTTTCTTCCAGCAGGGCGGCCAGTTCTTTCACGGCATGCTGGGCTTGCGCCACGGCCATGCCGTAGCCCGGGACGAAGATGACCTGACTGGCGGCTTCCAGGATGTAGTAGGCATCGTCGGCCGTGATGGGTTTCATCTCGCCCTCGGCCTCGGCCCCTCCGCCGGCGCTCTCGGCCCCGAAGCCCCCGAAAAGCACATCGCCCAGCGTGCGGTTCATGGCCTTGCACATGATGATGGTCAGGATGAGACCGCTCGCTCCCACCATGGCCCCCGCCACGATGAGGACGTTGTTGAGAATGACAAAGCCGGCCGCGCAGGCCGCGATTCCGGAAAAGCTATTCAGGAGCGCAATGGCCACTGGCATATCGCCGCCTCCAATCGGCAAAACGCCCAACACTCCCAAGGCCAGCGCGAGCAGGACGATGAGGTAAAAGGCCGGGAGAGAGAAGCCGGACTGAAGCGCGTAGGCCACGCCCAAGAGCAGGAGGAGGGCGGCCACGGCCACGTTGATGGCTTTTTGGTTCGGAAAGAGGAGCGGTTTCCCGTCGAGTTTGCCCGAGAGTTTGCCGTAGGCGACCAAGCTGCCGGTGAAGGTCACTCCACCGATCACGAGGGCAGCGAAGATGACGCTATCCGTGAAAATGGGATTGGCACCGGCCGGCTGGACCTCTTCAGCCCAAGCCACCAGCAAGGAAGAGAGCCCGCCAAAGCCATTGAAGAGCGCCACGAGTTCGGGCATGCCCGTCATCTCGACTTTGCGAGCTGAGAACGCGCCCAGGGAACCGCCCAGAACGAGTCCCACCATGATCCAGGTGTAGGACATGCCGGAGGAGAGGAGAACGGCCACGATGGCCACCAGCATCCCAAGCGAAGAAAGAAAATTGCCTCGCCGAGCGGTCTCCGCCGAGCCCAGCATCTTGATGCCGAAGATGAAGAGGATCGAGGCGACGATGTAGAATAGGCTAGTCAGACCGCTCACTTCTTGCCTCCCTTCTTCTTGAACATGCCCAGCATGCGATCGGTCACGAGGTAGCCTCCCACGACGTTGATGCTGGCAAAAACGAGGGCCAGAAAGCCCAGGATCTGAGCAAAAAGGGTCGCGCCTGCGCCCGTGGCGGCGATCGCACCCACAATGGTGATTCCGGAGATGGCATTGGAGCCTGACATCAAGGGGGTGTGGAGTTGCGAGGGAACGCGCGAGATCAGCTCGAAGCCGAGAAAGATCGCGAGCGTGAAGATAAAGAGGAGAAGAATGAGTGGGTCCATGCGGTGGGAAGTCAGGCGGTGGCAAAACGTTCGTGGACGATGGCTCCTTGGTGGGCCAACAGGCAGCCCTTGAGGATTTCATCGTCTCGGTGGATCGGAATGGATTTGGATTCGGCGTCCCAGAAATGCTCGATCAGATTCACGAGGTTGGAGGCATAGACTTGGGAGGCGTGGCGGGGGACACCGCGCTCTAAAAAGCTTTCCCCGATGAGGAGGACCCCGTTCTCGGTGGTGAGGTCGCGGTCTGCAACGGTTCCTTCGACATTGCCTCCCGTGCCGGCCGCGAGGTCCACGATGACGCTCCCCGCCTTCATCCCAGCCACCATCTCGGCGGTCACGATGATGGGGGCCTTTCGGCCGAAGAGCTTGGCGGTCGTGATGACGATATCGGCCTGGGCGCAAGCTTTGGCCAGCCCTTGGCGCTGCAAGTCGAGCTGCGCTGGGGTCAGCTCCTTCGCGTAGCCTTGGTCGGTGCCCCCCGTTTCCCCGAGGTCGATTTTGAGAAATTTGGCCCCTAAAGATTGCACCTGTTCTTCAACCTCAGGCCGGGTGTCAAAGGCTTCCACCCGAGCACCCAAGCGCTTGGCGGTGGCAATCGCTTGGAGACCGGCCACCCCCACGCCTACGATCAGGACCTTGGAGGGCGAAAGCGTCCCGGCCGGGGTCATCATCATGGGGAGGGCGCCGTTGGAATGCCAGGCGGCTGCCAGGACGGCGTTGTAGCCGGCCAGGTTGGCTTGGGAGCTAATGACGTCCATTTTCTGGGCCAGCGTCGTGCGGGGCAGCAACTCCAGAGAGAGAGCGGTCACGCCGGCCTCGGCCCAAGCTTGCAGTCGTTCCCTACCCGAAAAGGGATCCAAGAAACCGGCTACTATGGCCTCTTTTTTTAGCCGTCGAATCCAGTCAGCCGGGGGCGGCTGCACCACGCCGATGAAATCGGCCTCAGCCAGAGGGGCGTCGTCACGACTGAGGCTGGCTCCAGCTTTTTCGTAAAGCGCATCCGGCAGGCCTGCCGCTTGTCCGGCCCCAGCCTGGACCACCACTTCCGCTTCCAGAGCCTTCAGTTTGCCGAGGAGAGCCGGGACAGCCGCCACCCGCGTCTCAGGCTCCAGTTCTTTAGGGAAAAAGAATTTCATGCAAAGGAAAACCTAGCATGGTCCTGGCAGAAGGAGCCATCGGTAATTGTGAAGGGGGAAGCAAATCTTGCAATTCAGCGCTAATTTCTTCAGACTGCCGCAAGCATGAAGTGGCGACGCTTTGAATTCGGCGAGCTACCTGGGGGGACGAAAGCCCGTCTTTTCGAGCTGGAAGGGGAGGGGGGCTTGCGGGTTTCGCTGAGCGACTTTGGCGGCCATGTGACGAGGATTCAGGTGCCCACTCACGAGGGCCTGCGCGACGTCGCCCTCGGCCATGATCGACTCGAACCGTATCGGATCACGGAGGGCAATCCTTACCTCGGCTCCCTCATCGGACGTTTTGCCAATCGGATCCGAGAGGGTCGCTTCGTGTTGGACGGGGAGGAGCATCAGGTAGCCGTGAATGAGTCGCCTCACACGCTGCACGGTGGTGATGGCGGATTTCATAGCCGGCTGTGGCGGGCCACTCCCCTTACGGACGGGGATCGAGTGGGCCTCCGCTTGGAAAGAGAAAGTCCCCATGGGGAGGAAGGGTTTCCTGGGAGGCTCTTGGTGACGGTCTTCTATTGGGTCCGAGCGGACAATGCGCTGGAGATCCGCTACCAAGCCCGGACTGATCGACCGACCATCCTCAACCTCACCAATCATACTTACTTCAATTTGGGGGGGAGGGGCGAGGAGATTGGTGAGCACCAGGCGGTCATCCACGGTTCCCGCTTTTTGCCAATCGACCCCGAATTCATCCCGACGGGGGATTGGCTCCCGGTGGCGGGCACGCCCTTTGATCTTCGATCTCCCCGGCCGATCGGCCAAGGCTTGCGAAGCGGGCACCCCCAGATTCGGAGAGCCAAGGGCTATGATCACACCTGGGTCCTCGATGGTCCCGATAAGAAGGGCCAGGAGCTGCGCCCGGCCGCGAAAGTGGAGGCGGAGGGCGTGGCCCTCGAGGTCTGGACGGACCAGCCGGGGCTGCAATTCTATACCGGCAACTCTCTCGACGGGAAGGCGAGGGGACGCCACGGGCAGCGACTGGCCCGGCAGACCGGCTTTTGCTTGGAAGCGCAGAATTTTCCGAACGCGCCGAACCACGCGCACTTCCCCTCATCGGTGCTGCGCCCCGGTGAGACTTATCGACAACGGACCGAATACCGTTTTCGCTAGATTTCGCAGAGGGACCGCGCTGCGCCAGGATGAGCAATTCTTGAACAGGAACGGAAAAACCTGCCAGCAGTTCCCGTATTGACTCGTGGGAAAGACTTCCCCAGCTTATTCCCCTCTTTGTCCACCACCCCCCACCTTATGTCGAAACGCGTTTTTCGGGCAGCCCTCTTGAGTAGCCTTTTTTTGCCCGTGCTGGCGGTCTCCGCCTCGGAACCCCTTTGGAAACTACAGGAATGGGAGACAGGGCGCCAGCTAGTCTGGGCCCAGCCAGGTCAAGGAGGGGACTTCGGAAAGGCCAAGAATTGGCTCGAAAACGGGTCGCCAGCTAAGTCGGCTCCCGATCGGGAGACAGACGTCTTGCTCCCGGCAGCACCCAAGCATTACCAAGTGAAGGGCTCTCGAAATCACCAGGTCCGCCATGTGGTGGTGGAGAAAAACGGAGAGTTGGGGGGAGGCCACCGCAACGAATTGGAAATCTGGGGCAATGTCGATATTCTGGCAGGGGGTTGGATGCAGTTTGTTTCCATTCGCGGAGACAAGGACACCTACTTCCAGATCGAAGACCCCGTTTTTCCTGACGGCAAACGCATCTACCGACACGTCCGCAACACCATCCCGAAGTCGAAGTCGTGTAATACCCAAATCTCTCACAAGTTTCAGATTGCAAAAATCGGGAACAAGTCAGTGGAGTTTCTGAGCGATGTGGGGGTGAGCGATGAGGTGATGCTCCAGCACGGTAAGTGCATCATCAGCGCTGATTTTCGTTTCAGCGGAGCCACCAACAAGGGCGCTTTCGAGATCTACGATGGCGGCATTCTGGAAATCCAGTCGGGAGGTCGTTTGGCCCCTTTCATCAACGATAACGCCAAGGCGGTCTACAACGTGAACCTTTACCGCAATGGGGTGATCCAAGCCGGGTCTCCCGAACGGCCCCTGACCGAAGATGCGTTTCTTTGCCTTGGATTTGCCAAAAATGACAAGCCGGGTCGGAGTGGCTTGTATGCGGCGCTCGGGTCTTTCATTCGGGTCTATTCGGCGGACCCCAAGACGGCGCGGTTGGTCGTGACCTCGATCACGTCCATTGACGATTTCCGGGATGGGCAAGGTCGGCCCGTGGGCAATCCCCAAGAAGCCGCCAAGGGAAACAAGGGCGTCATGTTGCAACTGGCGGGTGATGTGAAGTTGAACGGGGTGCATTTCGATTACATCGCCAACAAAGGAATCGGTCTTTTGGACCCCTCCATGGCCGATGAGTGGGAGAATGTGACCTTCGGTGACAAGTGCGCCTCCCGTAGTCCGCAGCAGTTGATTTCTAAAATGGAAGCGGACCCGAATACCTACTATCACGCACGAGGCGATCAGAAGTCTGAATATGGTCTTACCCTGACGGCTATGGCCTCCATGGAAAAGCACTTGAAGAAGTTCGACCCCTTTCAGCTCGCCACCTATCCCGAGAACACGAAGCTGAAAAAAATCGGCAAAGGCAAGGAAATGGTGGAAACACCGATCGCCGTGATTTTTGAGGATTCGGTTACGGTGGAAATCCAGTGCAAAGTGCCAGGAGCACAAATTCGCTACAGCACTGATGGGAGCCTCCCCGATGGGAGTTCGCCGGTTTACACCGGACCCTTCGAACTCCGAGAGACCACCAAGTTGACTGTGCGGGCCTACAAACAAGGAGTGGGGCTTAGCCCCACTTACACGACCTCCTATGTGGTCCAGTAAGCCCTGTGTCATGAAACGATTTGTTTTCGTGGGAGGGCTGCTTTGGTGGCTGGGTTGCGCGAGCACGCAAGCGGTCATCAATCCCGCACTCCAGCCGGATGTTTATTATGAACGGTATGACAACGTCCTGGTTTTGGAGCTGAAGGCGCTCGAGCCGGAGAGCGGGATTCTGCAATGCCGGGTGGTGGAGGCGATCAAAGGCACTGCCCCGCCCGAGGGCTTGGTTTCGATCACTTTTGCGGGGGAGCTTCTCGGCGTGGTGCGTGAGAAGACGGCCTCTGGCCAGTGGAAGGTGGGGGATCAGTTTCCCGTCTTTGCTGGCAAGCCGAGCCGACGGAAATCCCAGCGCCAAGTGAGGCTGTATCTGGATGAATTCTTTGTGGGTGAAGTCCGAGAGATCGGCGATTTCGTGGTGGGACTATCGCAAGAGATGGAACTCGATCCTGAGGGAAATCGTGTCAACACTCTCGCCGGAATCTACACCGGGATGACCACGGAACTGATCCGAATGCTTCGTCACATGCGGGAAGACATCGATTTTTATCCGCGCAAAGCCTATGTGAAATTCCAGCCGGACAGGCTGATTTTGGAAGTGAATGAGGCGATCGAAGGAGTGGCGATGTATGACCTCAATGGAGATGGCCTAGAAGACTTGATTGCCTGTTCGCCAGCCGGGGATCGGATCATTCAACAAGTGGAGCCTATGAAGTTTGTGGACGTGAGCGAGGCTTTCGGCGTCGCCACCGCGAGCGTGAGCTGTTCGCTGGCGGATTTCGACGCGGATGGGCTCTCCGATGTTCTCTTTGGTTCTCGGCTCTTTCGCGGAACCTTTGCGGAGACCTTCACACTGGTGGAAGTGCCGCAAGCTCTTGCACTGCCAGCGGGAGCGACCCTCAAGAGTGCCTCCTTCGTGGAACTCAATGGGGATGGCTATCCTGATGTTTTGGCCAGCTTGGCAGGCGGGGGCTTGCGAGCCTTCCTCAATCCAGGAGGCCAAGAGGGCGGCTTCCGCGAGGTGAGTGAATCACTCCATTTGCCACAGGAGGGAAATGGCTATTTCTCGGTCGGAGATTGGAATGGCGACCTCCAAACGGATCTTTTTTATGCGGTAGAGCAAGGTCTCCTTCTAGTTCAGGACAAGCAGGGAATCTTCCAAAAACAGGAACATGATATTGATTTCAATTTCCGAACCGGCCTGGACACCTACGGGGAGACGGGCGCTGGGGTCTTCATGCCGACCTATCTGAGCGATCAGATGGATCTGGTGATTCCGATTGAAAAGGATTGGCTGATTGTGACCAATCGGGACGGGGTCCCCACCGACATCACTGCCTATGGCAATGAAATCAGCGAAGGTTCCGATTTTCACCTGGCCACGGTCTACGCCGATCTGAATGTGGACGGGTATATGGATCTCTACACGGTGGCGGACCAAGGCAAGGAAAACCGTTACATAATCAATCGAGGATACGGTTCTTACATGCACTCGAAGGTGCATGTGGACGAAAAGCCGCTTTTCAAAGGGCCGGCCCACGCTTCGGGCGGCCGTGCTTTGGCGGTCGGTGATGCCAATGAAGACGGCGCTCCCGATCTTTTGATTGGAAATGCACAGGGCCAGCTTTTTCTGATCGTGAATGAGACCCTTTCGATGCGCCAAGAGGGGGACTTGCTGAAGAAAGACGAACGTCGCTTGCTGCAGGTTCGCGTGTGCTCGGTGCGGGTGCTGGGTCCGAAAGGAGTGGTGGGGGCGCGGGTGCGGCTCTTGAATGAGCAAGGGGAGGTGGTAGCCCGGAAGGACATCGGGACCAATTTGGCAACCGGGTGCCGCAGTCCGGATCAGGTGAATTTGGCGGTTCGAGAACCAGGGCCGTATCGCGTCCAAGTGATCTACGCGGATGGCCACCAGCGGGAGTGGGAGGTCGATTTAGGAGAGACCAGGCGGGTCTCTCTGGTGGCCGAACGGGGGGACCAAAAAGTATCGAATGATGTTTGGAAATGACCTGGCGGTGGTGCCGATTTTGGTGAGTGGGGGAGCCGCGATTCTCCCGGCTATTGCCGCGGGGCTGGCGACCTTTTTCACTCTGCTCTTCAAGCCAAAGGCCCTGCTGGCGGCCTGTCGGCGAAAGCCAAAGATGGCTTTTTCGGTCTTGGCTGGGATCACGGGGGTGGTGCTTTTGGTGGTGATGTGGCCTGCGCCCGCGGTTTCCGGTGGGCGAGGCCAAGACCGGCGGGCCGGCGTGGTCGGCGGGGCGGCGGGGGCTTCGGTTTATGTCGATTGGACTGAAGTGGCCTTGGCGCGAATCGAGGCCAAGGCGCGCGGGGTGGTTCAGGACCCTGCTCCGGCTCCCTCGTTTTCCCCGGAAGCGAGAGAGACGCCTCTCATTTTCCGTGGCAATGCCTTGCGCTTGGGAGCGGAAGGGAGCGCTCCTGTGGGGGATTTGCAGTTGGTCTGGGACTACTATCCCAGCTGGGTCGATTTTGATGGAACCGTGGAAACGGTCGAAAGCGCCATGATGCTTTCCAGTCCGCTGGTTTTTGGAGATCGGGTTTATAGTGCTTCCTGCGAGTTGGATCCACCGGATAGCTATGGCATCGTTTTTTGCGTGGATGCGCGGACGGGGGAGACCATTTGGTCGGTGGACCAAGTGGGGGGCGAGGAGCTAATGGGCTTCTTTAGTTCTCCCGCCCTGACAGCTGATGGAAAATACCTGCTGATCGGACAAGGGCTCCACCCTGACACGAACTGCCGCTTGCTCTGTCTCGATGCCGAGACCGGAGAGGTGAAGTGGACGGTCACGACGGAGCTGCACATTGAAAGCTCCCCGGCCATTGAGGAGGGCATCGTCTACGTCGGGGCGGGGGCCATTGAAGACCCCGTCACCCGCCAGCCAAAGAGCCATCCAGGCTATGTCTTTGCGGTCCGGATTGCTGACGGGAAGGAGCTTTGGAGGCATCAGGTGAACGACCCGGAGAGTTCTCCGGTCGTGCAAGACGGGGTGGTCTACATCGGGAGCGGCTTCAATGGCCAGGCGGTGGTGGCTCTGCGAGCGGAGGCCACTCTGCCCGATGGGGTGGAGCGAGAGATCTGGCGAACCGAAACCCCTTATCCCATCACGGGGGCGGTCACCCTGAAGGATGGCACCTTGTATGTCGGTGGAGGAAATGGGGATTTTGTTTTCCGTGATCCCAATCCGGCGGGGGTCATTGTGGCTCTCGAGGCGAAGACCGGTGCGCTCAAGTGGCAGGCCAAGATGCCGGATGCCGTTTTGGGAGCGGTGGCCGCGGCCGAGTCTTTGGTGGCGCCGGTCGCTTCGGGCCAGGTGGTGGCCTTGGATCCAGAGAATGGGGAGATCTTGTGGGAGACGATCCTGAGCGGGCGAGCCCCCGTGCTGGCTGGAGCCGCCGTGGTCCAGGATTGGGTCTACGCGGTCAGTCACGATGGCTACCTCGCCAAGCTTTCGCTGAGCGATGGCTCGATCGTGGAAAGAGTTTACCTCAACGATCGGGCGCGCCCCGGCGAACAAGGCCTTTCCATCAGCTCTCCTTTTCTTTCGGGTGGCCGACTTTTTGTGGGAAGCGAAACCGGAGGGCTGCGCTGCTATGAGGGGCGCAAGTGATCTGCTGCTGCCACTGAGAGAGGCCCGCGCCATTGAGTCCGCTGGTGGCAAGGCCATCAATCTGGCCCAGCTTCTCCAAGCCGGGCTCCCCGTGCCGGAGGGGTGGGTGGTGACAACGCGGGCGGATCGATCCGCCCCGGACGGAAGAGTCTCGGCCAGCTTGGCGGAAGAGCTGGCAAGCGCGCTCGGCCCATTCGAAGGGAGGCGCTTTGCCGTTCGTTCGTCCGCGACCGCGGAAGACTTGGCAGGGGCGTCCATGGCCGGGCAGTATGAAAGCTATCTCAATCTGGAAACGATCGCAGAAATCACGGAAGCCATTGAGAAGTGCTGGGCCAGTGTCCGCAGTGCCCGCAGCCGAGCTTACTTGGCGGAGCAGGGCCTGTCGTTCGAGGCAGTCGAGATGGCGGTCGTGGTGCAGCAACAGGTGGCGGCCGAGGCAGCGGGCGTGCTCTTCACGGTCGATCCCAAATCCGGCTCGCGCGATCACATGGTTCTGGAAGCCTGCTGGGGTCTGGGCGAAGCGCTCGTTTCGGGCGAGGTGCAGCCCGACCTGGTGCGGCTGACCCGCGCTGGCCATCTGGAGGTCGATTACCGAGTCGCCCCCAAAGCATTGGCCCTGGTGGCGGGTAGCCGGGACTTCCAGGCCGTGCCGGCCGAAAAGCAGAAGCGAGCCTGCCTCAGCTTTGCCCAAGTCCAGCAACTTCGTGAAATGGGATTGAAGGCGGAGGCGCACTTTGGCAGCCCGCAAGACATTGAATGGGCCGTCCAGGAAGGACAGGTCTACTTTCTCCAATCGCGCGCCATCACCACCCTGGCCGAAAGCGAGACTTTCCAGCGGCTTCTGGAGAGCACGCGGGCAGGGCTCACGCAGGCGGCCGAGGAGGGGAGGGGCCCTTGGGTGCGCCATAACTTGGGCGAGACCTTGCCTCATCCCACCGCCCTGACTTGGTCGCTCTTGGCTCCTTTTATGTCGGGCCGGGGCGGCTATGGCAAAATGCACGAGGAACTCGGTTTTAAACCAGGCCCGACCGTGCAGACCGCCAGCTTCTTGGAGCGAATCGGCGGAGAGATTTACATGGACTGCTCCCGCATGACGGAGATGTTCAGCCCGGGCTATCCGTTGGCCTACGACCCCGTGCGGCTCCGAAAGGATCCCGACGCCGCCCAAAGCTCCCCCACGCTGGCGAAGGGCTCACTCAAGGAACGCGCTCAGGCGGCTCGCTTGGCGACCACGGTGGCGCAACGGATCGAGGAATTGTCCCGCGATTTGGATCATCGCTTGGAAAAGGAGTGGATCCCCGCCATCTCCGCTTGGGTCCGGGAGCAAGAAAGCCTAGCCCTCGAAACGCTCTCGGATCCCGAACTGGCTGAGCTGTGGTGCAGCCAAACTGCCAAGGTTCTGGACGACTTTGGAGCGACTGCCTTTTTGCCGAGTGCGGTGGAAGTGGCGGCCATGGAGGAGCTGAGGAGTGTTTTGGCTGAAGACGCTTGGGAATTTGACCAGGAGGAAACGTTGGCCACTCTCGCGGTCAGCCCGACCGCCGATCAAACCTTAGCCGCCAACCTGGCGCTCTCCCATCTGTCTCAAGAAGAGTGGTTGCAGAGCTACGGGCACCGGGCGACCGCCGAGTTCGAGCTGGCTGCCCCTCGCTGGTCGGAAGAAGAGGGTCTCTTTAAGAGGCTCCGGGAGCAAGTGGGCGGGACCGATCTAGAAGAGCTTCATCAGGACCGGCTGCGGCGGGCTGAGACTTGCCTAGAGGCGCTTCAAAAAGCGCTCCCCGCCCCCGCTTTCGGCCGCGTGAGGGCGGCCGTGGAGCGGGTCCGACGTTACTTGCGCTTTCGGGAAGATGGCAAGTTTCACCTCATTCGCGCTTACTCTCAGCTAAGACCGACGGCGCTGGAAGTAGGTCGTCGGCTAGGCTTGGGAGAAACGGTTTTTCACCTCCGAAGCGAAGAGATGTTGGCTGCTTTGGAAAGCGGCTTTGTTCCGGAGGATCGGGTGGCGCTGAGAGCTCGCGAATACCGTGTCGAAAAGCGCCTCCGCCTGCCTCATGTGATTGAGGCGGATGACATCCCCTCTCTGGGGCAAGCGCCGCCCCCTGCCTCTGGCTCCGCTCTCAAGGCGCATCCGGTTTCCAGAGGGGCCGCCCGCGGGCCCGCTTCGGTCGTGCTCGATCCGGCTGAAGCGGATTCTTTTCCCGAGGGCGGGGTCTTGGTTTGCCCCTCGACCGACCCCTCCTGGACACCCCTCTTCGCCAAGGCGGCCGGCCTCGTTTTGGAACGCGGTGGCTCGCTCTCCCACGGGGCGATCGTGGCTCGTGAAATGGGCTTGCCCGCCGTGGTGCTGGAAGGGGCGACCCAAAGCCTGCAGGAGGGCGAACAGCTGACAATCGATGCTCAGGCGGGCTGGGTCCATCGGGGCCAAGAGGCCCCGGGAGATCCTTCTCCGCAGATTGAAGCAAGCCTCCTCCCGCCTCCTCCCGGACGAAAGGAGCAAGCACGCAATCGCGCTGGGCTGGGGGCTGCCGTGGCCTGGGGGTCCGTGCTGGCGCTGGTTTTTGTTCTGCCTGCCCCTTGGTTCAAGGACCCGATTTACCGAGTCTTCGATGCCTTGATTTGGCCGCTGGTGGCCTCCATCGGGATGGTCGGGGCGGTGGCGGCGGTGGCCCTTTTTTTCGGCTGGGTGCCGATCCTTCTGCAAAAGTTTTTTACTGACAATCCGCGGCTTTTGGAGGCCAAGCGACGGGCCGGGCGACTGCGCAAGGAAGCGGCCAAGCACCCTGCCGGCCATCCCCTCCGCCAGCGCATGGAGAAGCTGGCCTCGGCTGTCACGGGGCGCATTTTGAAGGCGGCCATGGTGCCCTTGGCCTTGCTGCTCGGGCCGATGCTTTTGATTTTCCTGTGGTTCCCTACCCGAGTGGACCCTGCTTCCTGGAATGCGGAACCGGGACGGATGGTGAGCGTGGTGGCTGAAATCGCGGGCGATAGTCCTGACCTCTTTCAGCTCAAAGTGGATGAGCCTCTCCGAATCCCTTTCGACCAACAACAGCGCCTTCCAGCCTTGCGCCAAGAATTGGAAGAGCTACGCGGCGAGTGGCGGGCTTCCAGCGATCTCTCGGCCTTCCCTTGGGAAGTCCAAAGCGCGGCCGACCAGACGAGGCTGACCTTGCTCAGCAGTTTGGACGCTTTTCTCAGAGGGAAGCTACCGTCGCAAAAGCTCAGTTGGCTGGTCGAAGTGCCTGAGGAGGCGGAGGGGCTCTTTCCGGCCGGCTTGCAAGTCGACGGCCAGACGGTGCTGGACTTTGAATTGGCTCTGGGCACTCGGGTCCCTCCGCGTCCAGCCGCTTTTGCTGAGGTCTCGCCGGAGGTTCTCTCCCTTCAGATCAATTACCCACGTCGACTTCAAAAAGGGCAGTTTTTTGTCCTCCCAGGGACCCGCATGGATCTTGGCTGGCTCGGCGTCTACCTTCTGGCTTATTTGCCGGTCATTTTCATTGCCAAGGCAGTGCTTCGCGTTCCGTAATTTCCCCTGACCTCTTATTAAATATGAAAGCCCACCCCCTCCTCCACTCCATCCTCTTCCTTTTGGCCAGCTCTCCTTGGCTCCAGGCCGAGCCGGTAGAGACCGGCCGTCTGGCTGCGCCTGAATTCGATATCCAAAAGGGATTCTACATCGACCAAGAAAAATGGCTGGGCGTGCACCCGGACCACTCCAAAGACGGCGTGGCCACCCTCGTTTTTCCCTTCCGCGATGGCACCTACGATGTGGTCCTCGAAATGGTGGGGGAGAACGATGGTCAATCGAGCTTTCAGGTCGAGATCGAGGAATTGGTCCTCGGACCGGTCAAAGCGCCCCCCACCCCTGAAATGTTCATCACGGGTCCGGACTTTGACCAGCGGTGGAAAGGGGTGGAGGTGAACGATGGCGACCTCGTGACGGTTCGCGGCCAAATCCATTCTGCCGATGGCAAAGAGTGGAGCCGAGCCCGCTGGGCCGCCCTCCGCTTTGAACCGGTGGACGGCGGGGAGCCGCTGGTGGCGATGGAATCTGGCGGCACTCCGGAGCTGTTGAAGGGGCCGCCTCTTTTTGGAGAGCGGCTGCCAGATGGCGATGGTTCTGTCTCTCTGGAGGGAGAACTCAAGACTTGGCACAATGTGGTGCTGACCCTGGATGGCCCCTTCGCGCACGAGCGTGACAACGCCCCCAACCCCTTTGTCGATCAGGAAATGAACGTCCGCTTCACTCATGAATCGGGTTCCCCCAGCTACCTCGTTCCGGGCTACTTCGCCGCCGATGGCCAGGCGGGAGAGAGCTCGGCTGAAAGCGGCACGAAATGGCGGGCGCACCTTTCCCCGGATGTGGTAGGGCAATGGAGCTACACCATTGAGTTCGCCGAGACCGCCTACGACGGGACGAGCGGGAATTTTGAGATCGTCGCCTCAGACAAGGGCGGTCGCGATCTGCGAGGCAAAGGGCGTTTGCAGTATGTGGGACAACGCTACCTCCAATTTGCCGAGTCGGGAGAATGGTTCCTCAAGGTAGGGGCCGACGCTCCCGAAACCTTGCTGGCCTTCGAAGACTTTGACAACACCGTGGCCCATTCCCCTCAAGCGGGGCCGCTCAAGAGTTGGGCGCCTCACTTGGGCGACTGGAAAGAGGGGGATCCCACATGGAAGGACGGCCGGGGCAAAGGCCTCATCGGGGCCATCAACTACCTCGCTGGCAAAGAAATGAACGCCTTCTCCTTCCTCACTTACAATGCCGGGGGCGATGGAGACAATGTTTGGCCGCACTTGAGCCGGTCGCATAAGTTGCACTTTGACTGCTCCAAATTGGACCAGTGGGAAGTGGTCTTTTCGCACGGCACCGCCCAAGGCATGTTTCTCCACTTTAAGCTGCAGGAGACTGAGAATGATGATCTCGTGGGCAAAGGCAAGGGGCTCGAGCACGCCCTGGATGACGGAGAACTCGGCATCGAGCGCAAAACCTACCTCCGGGAAATGATCGCCCGCTTCGGCCATCATTTGGCATTGAACTGGAACGTGGGTGAGGAAAACACCCAAACCTTCGCTCAATCTTCCGCCATGACCCGATACATCCGCCAAGTGGATCCTTACGGACACCATGTCGTCCTCCACACCTACCCGCACCAGCAGGACAAAGTTTATGGAGACTATCTCGGGAAATCAGAGCTCCTGACGGGGCTCTCCATTCAAAATTCGGACGTCAGCCGAAGTCACGCGGAGACCGTGAAGTGGATCAATCAATCGGCTGCCAGTGGTCATCCTTGGGTCATCGCTATTGACGAACCAGGCAATGCCTCTGTCGGCACGCCTCCCGATCCCGACTGGCCTGGGATGTCCGAAGCGCTTGAAATGATCTCCAAGAAGAAGGGCAACAAAAGAAAGTTCAAAGCGCCCAGCATCCATGACATTCGAGCCGAAGTTCTCTGGGGGATCTTGCTGGCAGGCGGCACGGGAGTGGAGCATTACTTTGGCTACCAGGTGCCGGAAAACGACCTCAAGGCCGAAGACTGGCGCAGCCGCGAACAGACTTGGGAGTATAGTCGGATCGCCCTCGAGTTTTTCCGGGAGGAGGAAATTCCTTTTTGGGAAATGAAGAATGCCAATGGCCTGATAGGAAATCCCAACAATGAAAACGGGCGCTATTGCTTCGCCAAACCGGGCGAGCTTTATCTTGTCTACCTTCGCCAAGCCAAGCCGAGATCCTTGGATCTCTCCGAGGCCACGGGGAGCTTCCAAGTCAGTTGGTTCAACCCGCGGATCGGGGGAGACTTGGAAACAGGCTCCGTCGCCACGGTTGAAGCGGGCAAAAGCGTTGGCCTAGGCAAGCCTCCGCGCGATCACCAGGAAGATTGGCTGGTGGTCGTGCGCAAGCTCTGAAAAAACGGCACGGAAGCTACAGTATCCCGCTCACGTAGCGCTCCCGCTCAAAGCGGTGGAAGTCCTCCGCCCGCTCTCCGGTGCCTACGAAGCGGGGGGCGATGCCCAGCTCCTTTTGGATGGCCACCAAGATCCCTCCTTTGCCGCTGCCGTCGAGCTTGGTGACGATGACTCCATCGAGGTCGACGGCTTTTCGGAACTCCTTAGCTTGTTGGAGAGCATTGCTGCCCGTCGTCGCATCCACCACGAGATAGGTCTGGTGCGGGGCGCTGGCGTCGTGCTTTTGGAGGGTCCGCTTTACCTTGCCTAACTCTTCCATGAGATTGTGGCGGGTATGAAGGCGGCCGGCCGTATCGCACAGCAGAAAATCGCTTCCGTTTTTTTTGGCGACCGACCACCCATCATAGCAAACGCTGGAAGGGTCAGCCTTGTATTGGCCCTTCACGATCGGGAGGTCGAGTCGCTCAGCCCACGTCTCCAACTGCTCGATCGCAGCGGCGCGAAAGGTATCCGCAGCCGCCAAGGTCACCGAATGACCTTGGCTTTTTAGCAAGTGGGCCAGCTTGGCGGTTGAAGTGGTCTTGCCGGTGCCGTTGACGCCGACGATCAGGATGGTCCGGGGACGGCCCTCTCGCTCGGGAGCCGGAACTGGCTGATCCGCAGGAAGAATCTCCAGGATCTTCCGCTTAGCCACTTCCACCACATCTTGTCCCTTGAGTTTCCGCTTCTGATCTTGGAGTTCATCGAGGATTTCCATCGAAAGGCTCACCCCGATGTCAGAAGCAATGAGGAGCTCCTCCAGCTCGTCCCAATCCACCTCGACTTTGGAAAAGGCATTGAGAATCTTGGAAAAAAAACCGGCCATGTTGGGAGTCTGGAGAGATTGCGGGGAGTGAAATGTTCGCGGCCTGCTGGCTTCGCTTGGCGCAGCCGGAGAGTCAAGTATGGAGAGGCCGAGAGAGCGCATCTTTTGCCTCGGGAAGCCTCTCAAACAAGATATCTGGGTCCGGCAAACACTCGGGAATGGCTAGCCCGGCTTGCCTCCTCTCTTCAAGAGGCGGTCTGGCTCTGTCCGGAGGAAAATCTGCCTTCCCGCAGGAATCCCAAAGTTAGCTGCATCACCTCTTCGCGTTTCATGAGAAAAGGGTGGCTCACGGGAACAATCGCAAGGTCCTGCATTCCCTGGACCTGGGCCCTGGCCACCGAAACCTTCCCATCATCCGGCCCCGGAATCATCAAGCTATTGATCCAATTGAGGCTGCGATTTCCCGCGATGACTCCCAGTTCAAAGAAAACCTCACCTAGGTGATTGGGAGTGGAGTCTGGCGTCGTTCCCAGCTCCTTCCCGGCGGGCCCATTGAGAAGGCGAAAGAGCCACCAGTCTTTGAGGCAATCGACGACCTCGCTCCCCTGATTGGGAGGACCCAGCATCACCACTCGACCTAGTTTCCCATGGGGATGGCGTTTGAAAAAGGATCGCACCAAAATCCCACCGAGAGAGTGGGTCACGAAGTGGATTTTCGTGCACTTCTTCAGACTGGGATGGGCGAGAGCGGAAAGAAGGGTCGCCTCGCTCAATTTCTCGACACAGGCCGACCTGGAGGGATAACCCTGGTTCACTACCACGAACCCGGACTCTTCCAAAAAGGCCGCCATCTTTTCCATGCTGGCAGCGCTCCGACAAAGCCCATGCAGCAAAATCACTCCCTCCGCGGCTGGCATCACGCTCGTCAAAATCAGTGAACAAAAAAGGATTCCAAGTCCATGTCTCATTTCATAAAAGCAAAAACTCCTGCCAGCCAGCTCCCTCTGCGTGGAGGTCCGTCCGAATTAGGATGACCGCCCAGCTAGCAGAAATCAAATACAGCCTTCTCTCAGCTTCCCGACCCCAGGAAATCGGTTTTCCGCAATCCGTTGGTCCCGAAACAGGGCTGAACCGCCAGCTTTAGGAATCACGGAGGTCCATGATCTCATCGTCTGACCTAAGAGGATCTACCTTAAAAACCGCCCAGCCTTGGTGGGCCGCGACGTCCCCGGCGCGGCGGGTGTGAAGGGCCGATTGGCGAACCACTCACCCACCCAAGGCCTTTCCGGCTACCCATCACTTGGGTAAGGCTGCACTCAGAACAAGAAGTCTCCCCCCACCGCGCCGAGGACGTCACGGGCCACCGGGGAAGTGGCTATTCTGGCTCATGGGTGCTTTCGGCAGCATGGCTTCCACACGTCCTCCAAGGCCTTTCTGACAATCCATCACCTGGGGTAGGCTGGACTGAGGGCCCGATTACTAAGCTAGACCAATCTTTCTTCTGCCGATGCTACGGCGTTCTTTGGAGGCTTTGGCCGGTGGGGGTGGGGGCTTGGGCTAGTTTGCTGGGAGGTCCTTGGAAGATGAGTCGGCCGCCTTCTGCTCCGCTGCCGGGGCCTAGCTCGAGGATGTGGTCGGCGTGTTGGATGACGTCGAGCTGGTGTTCAATCACGAGGAGGGTGTGGCCGGCTGCGATCAGTCCGTCGAAGGCCTTCAGAAGGAGGCGGATGTCTTCGAAGTGGAGGCCGGTGGTGGGCTCGTCCAGGAGAAAGAAGGTGGAGTTGGTTTGTCGCTTGGCCAATTCGGCTGCCAATTTGACTCGCTGGGCTTCGCCGCCTGAGAGGGTTTTGGCGCTTTGCCCCAGCTGGAGATAGCCCAAGCCGAGTTCTTGGAGGGCGCGGAGCGGGCGGGCGATTTTGGGCTGGGCGCGGAAGAAGTCGCAGGCGGTTTCGATTTCGAGGTCCAGCACGTCGCTGATATGGCGTCCTTTGAAGGTGATTTCGAGGGTTTCGCGATTGAAGCGTTTTCCGCGGCAGGCGGCGCAGGGCGTTTGAACGCTGGGGAGGAAGTGCATGTCGACGGTCAGGCTGCCAGCGCCCCCGCAGGCTTCGCACCGTCCCCCAGGGGTGTTGAAGCTGAAGCGCCCCGGGTCGTAGCCTCGCTGCCGCGCCAAGGGGAGCTGCGCGAAGAGTTCTCGAATGGGACCGAAGATTCCGGTGTAGGTGGCGGGGTTCGAGCGGGGGCTGTTGCCGAGTGGCGATTGGTCTACGACCACGAGGCGCTGAAGCGGCTCCCAGCCGCGGAGGCTTTCGTAGTGGCCGGGTTGGTCGGGGCCGCGGGCCAGGCGGGCCGCCAAGGCAGGGCGCAGGACTTGATCTACCAAGGTGGATTTGCCACTTCCAGAGACGCCACAGAGGGCGGTCAGACGACCGAGGGGGAGGCGCAAGTCGACCTTTCGGAGGTTCCGGGCTTTGGCCCCGTGCAGTTCTAGGTAGTCGGCGGGGAGGTGGGGCGAGGGCTGGAACGCGGACTTCGCTCCCTTTTTCGAGACGGTTTTTCGGCCGCTGAGGTAGGCGCCGGTGAGGGAGTCTGGGTTCTGCAGGAGTTTTTGCGGGGAGCCTTGGGCCATCAAGTGGCCTCCCCGGCTTCCCGCTCCGGGCCCCATTTCAATGAGGTGGTCCGCGGCGCGGAGGATGGATTCATCATGCTCGACGACGATGACGGTGTTTCCCAGGTCTCGCAGGCGGAGGAGGGTGGCGATGAGGCGCTCGGTGTCGGCCGGGTGGAGGCCGATGCTGGGTTCGTCCAGGACGTAGAGGACGCCCGCGAGGGAGGAGCCGAGTTGGGCGGCGAGACGGATGCGCTGACTTTCTCCCCCGGAGAGGGTGCCGCTTTCTCGGTTGAGGGTGAGGTAGCCTAGACCGACTTCTTCCAGGAAGCGGAGGCGTTTGCGGATTTCGTCCAGTAGGGGGAGGGCGTGGGCTTGGCTTTCTTGGGGCGGTCGATAGCTTTCAAGCCAGGCTTTGAGGTGGGCGATATTGAAATTTTGAAGACTATGGATGGAGTGGGATTTCTGGTCGGGACCGGGGAGGGTGACGGCTAGGATTTCGGGTTTGAGTCGCTGGCCCTGGCAGTCTGGACAAGGCTGATCGCGTAGATAGCGCCGGAGGTCCCGGCGGAGGGCGTCGCTTTCGGCTTCGGCGTAGAGTCGGGTGATTTCGGGGCAAAGACCTTCGTGATTGCGAATTTTAGATTTTGTGTTTTGAAATGCTGCTGAGGCTTTTGTCTTTTGTTTTTCTGTGAATCCATCAAAAAGTGCTCGGGTGAATTTTGGGGGGAGGGTTTGGTAGGGTTGGTCGGTGGGGACTTGAAGGAATTCTGCGATTTCCAGGACGGTGCGATGTTGCAGGTGGCGCAGGGATGGGTTCCGCCGCCACCAGCTTTCTACGGCTCCCTCTGCCAGGGTTTTGGTGGGGTCGGGCACGATCCGCTCGGGATCGGGGATGGGCTGGGTTCCGAGGCCGTGGCAGCTCGGGCAGGCGCCGATTTGGCTGTTGAATGAGAAGTGGCGCGGGGTCAGTTTCGGCAGGCGGTAGCCGGTATGGGGATTCCAGAAGCTGGTGGTAAATTCAAGGTCTTCCCAGGCGCTCTGGCCTGGCTTTTGGATCGAGGCTCGTAGAAGTTCGGGGTTTTCGCGGAGGCCGGTTTCGAGGGAGTCGGCCAGTCTCGATGCGAAGCCCTCCCGCACGATGAGTCGATCGATGACGATTTCGATGCTTTCGATTTGGTCTGGCTGGATTTCTGGTGGGGGGTCGAGGCTGCAGGTCTCCCGATTGAGACGGATCCGCAAAAAGCCTTTTCGGCGGAGGTCGGCGAAGAGTTCCGAGGGGGTCCAGCCGGGCTCGAGGGGGAGGGGCGCGAGCAAGAGGAGTTTCGAGCCTTCCGGGAGCTGGGTGAGGGCGGTTCGCATGTCGCCCGGGGTGGAGCGGACGAGGGCTTCGCCGGTTTCGGGGTCGTGAGGCTGGCCCACGTGGGCGTAGAGTATCCGGAGGTAGTCCAGGATTTCGGTAACGGTCGCGATGGTGGACCGCGGGTTTTGGCTGCCACGTCGCTGCTCGATGGCGATGGCGGGTGCGAGGCCTTCTATGAAGTCAACCTCAGGTTTTTCCAGTTGGTCTAGAAACTGGCGGGCGTAGGCGGAGAGGCTTTCGACGTAGCGGCGCTGGCCTTCGGCGAAAAGGGTGTCGAAGGCGAGGGAGGATTTGCCCGAGCCGCTGACTCCAGTGAGGACGACGAGCTGGTTTCTCGGGATTTCGACCGAGAGGTTTTGGAGATTGTGCTGTCGAGCGCCGGTGACTCTGATGGAGGACATGCGGCTCTTTGGTTCACCGCGAAGAGGGGAATCCCGAATGGAGAAAGCGGAATGCGGGATTTTAGGTGCGGTGCTTTTTGTGCCAAGCTTGGTAGACCAAGGGGGAGATTTCGCTGGGTTTGATTTCGCTCCGGCCTCCCCAGAAGACGTTGGTGTAGTCGACGGGGATGCCGACGCTGGCGAGGTGGCGGTCGATAGCGGCTTTGTGCTCCATCACGAGCGATTTGTCCGTTCCGTGGACCACTCCCATGATGTTGACTCGCCCGAATTGCGGCCCTCCTTCGCGCCAGTAGCAGTGGGTCATGATGTGGTGGCGACCCACTTCGGCGCCCGCTTCAGCCTGGCGACCTTCGGGTACTTTCCAGTGGAAGAGCCCATTGAAACGGGTGACTTTTTTACCAGTGGAGGAGGGTTTCACGTGCTCTAGAAATGTGGAAAAACGTCCTATAACTTGTTTGCGGTCAAGTTGTTGTGCAATTTCACAGAATTTATCCAAGGAGATGCCGGCTTGTTGGGCGCGGGCGGTCCAGGGGTTTTCATTGATCTCGTCGAGGGAGAGTTCTTCCTTGAGGTGGAGGAGGACATTCCATTCTCCCTCGTTCAGTTCCGCGAGGGAGGTGGTGATCATTTCGGCACGGGCCTCGGTTTTGGCTCCGGGCTCAAGGCTTTTCCGTCGGACGTGTCCCACGCCCAGTTTGAAGATGCCTTTTGCTGGCATGAGGATGAAGTCGTGCGCGCCGGTCAGGCGCTGGAGGACGGTGGCGTGTTCGGCTAGAGATTGGCCTTGGGGAACTTTGAGGGTGGTCCAGAGCCGGTATTCCGAGCCGGAGATTTGCCGGTCGGTCGAGCGGACGACGACGTGGCCGCTGAAAGGGTCCTCTTGCGACATGAAGTCGAAGGCGGCGTCTAGGCGTTGGCGGTCGATTTTCCAAGCTACGAGGGCGCCCTCTGCCAATTTGGTAGCGAGGAGGGTTTGGCGGACTCTGCGAACGATTCCGGCATCGAGCATGGCGCGAATGCGGGTCAGCACGGTTTCCAGATCGACGCCGGATTCGGCTGCGATGGCTTGGAAGGGGTGACGATGGAAGCCGCTGATGCGGTCTTCGGAAACCGCGAGGATGCGCGCGTTGACCGCTTCGTCGTGTTCGATGGGGATGGTTTGCGACATGAGTGCTGAGGGGAGGTCGTTACGTCCTGGCGAAGGGTTTGTCCAGCAGGGGCGGGTCACACTTGCTGACTGATGGAGCGCATGGGCACGTCATTGATCTCGACGGTGGGTGGTGCGTTCAGGAGGTAGAACGCGGCTTCGGCCACGTCCTCCGCTTGCAACATGCCGCTCTCTTTGAGGGCTTGGAAGGAGGTCGCCCGCCCTTCGAAGTAGCGTTCGAGCAGGGGGGTGTCGACGAAGCCGGGGGAGATCGCGCTGACCCGCGTGGGGTTTCCGGCGGCTCGGAGTTCCAGGCGGAGGGCTTCGGTGAGGCCGCGGACGGCGAACTTGGTGGGGGCGTAGAAGCCGCCTGTGGGCGGGACGCGGTGGCCAGAGAGGCTGGAGAGATTGAGGATGTGTCCGCCGGTTTCCGGGAAAAGCGGCAGGCATTGTTGGCATAGCCAGGCCAGCGCTTGCACATTCACTTCCCACATTTCCCGCCAGTCTTCGGGATTTCCGGTGGAGATGGGGGAGAGGGCGGCCACCCCGGCCACGTTCAGGAGGAGGTCGAGGGGTGGGTGGCGTTTCACGGTTTCCAGGAGGGCGGTGAGCGATGCGGGTTGTCGGAGGTCGGTGACTTGGATGTGGCTTTCTCCGGGGAGGCTGTCCGCTAGGTCCTGTAGTTTGGCTTGGGAGCGGGCGACCAGGAGCAAGCGAACGCCTTCTTGCGAGAGTTTTTCGGCCAAGGCTTTTCCGATGCCGCTGGACGCGCCGGTGAGAAGGGCTGTTTTTCCGTGGAGACTCATGGGCTTCTCCTACGATGGGCGAGACGGCTTCAGGGGAAACCAAGGAGCGTTTTTTGCGGGGCGGGAGGAGGGGGCGAGACGGAGCGCGAATTCATGATTTGGATCGCGCCGCTGGCTGGGGAGGTCGAGCGATTCCCGCCAGGGGGAAAAGGTGGTGCATTGGACCGTGCGGTTGTGGTCCTGAAAGCGCAGAAGGCGTAGCCAGCCGTCGCCGCCGTGAGGGGCCCATTGGGCATTGAAGAGGATTTGGTGGACGCGGTTTCCCGAAGGGGTGGCGTCCACTCGGTAGCCGCTTGCGATGTCGCTGCGGTTTTCCAGGAGTTCGTTTTGCAAGCTTCGGCAGTAGGGCTTGTGGTGGCCGTTGAAGACGAATTGGAAGCGATCGTGGGGATGGACGAGCGTTTGCCAGACTTGCTCTCCGGTGGCGGCGCCTCCGGGCTCTTGGCTGAGTCCGTAGTGGGCAGGGGAATTGGGCGTGTCTTCGCGGGTTCGCAGGGAACTTCCGTCGGGTGTGACCAAGCTGGATCGCTGGTCGATGAAGTCGTGAGTCAGGAGGATGGCTCGATCATGGGGATGCGCCTGTAGGACGTGGCGCGCCCATTGGAGAACTTTGGCGCGCGGGCCAAATTCCAGCACCAGAAGGAGCCAGAGTTCGCCCCCTGCCGCGAGGTGATAGGCTGCGTTTTGAATTTCCCCGGCCCGATAGGAGGCCAGGTGGGCTCGGGCGGTGGCGGGGTTCTGGTGGAGGGTGAGGTAGTCATTGGCCAAGGTGTGCCGGCTGTCGGCGACGTGCACTTGGCCGTAGTCGTGGTTGCCCAGGGCGCAGAAGAGGGGGAGTTCCCCATCGAGAAGGGAGAGGCTGGCGTGGGCACGGGCCCATTGATCTCGGGCGTGGGGGTGTTGAACATGGTCACCCAGATGGAGGACGGCCCGGATGGACTGTGCCTCACGTTGCCGTGTGATCCATTGCAGCATGCAATGGTAAAGCTCGTTGGCTTGGTCGCTTTCGGAGTAGAATTGGCTATCTGGCAGCAGGACCAAGGTCCAGGCGGTGGGATCGGGCGACGCGCAAGGCATGGTCAAGCGCGTCGACGTCCGGCTCCGAACTTCCGTTTTTCAGTTTCTTGGAAGCTTTGGAAGAGTTTGCGATCCCGGCTGTGGAGCAGCGCTTCCTGGAGGTCGATCTGGCCCTCTCGCCAGAGCTGCGTGAGGGATTCATCGATGGTTTGGTTGCCGTCCTGGGAGCCGATTTCCATCATGCCGACGAGTTGCTCTGTTTTGCGATCCCGAATGCAGGTGCGAATTCCGTGATTCATGCGGAGCACTTCGGAGGCGAGAATTCGCCCTTCTCCATCGGCGCGGGGGAGCAAGCGCTGCGAGAGGATGGCCTCCAGCACGTTCGAGAGCTGGGCGATGATCTGAGGTTGTTGCCCGCCTGGGAAGACGTCGACGAGTCGATCAATGGTCTTGGGGGCGTCGACTGTGTGGAGGGTGCCCAGCACGAGGTGCCCTGTCTCGGCAGCCGTGATGGCGATGCGGATGGTTTCGAGATCGCGCAGTTCGCTCACCACGATGACATCGGGGTCTTGGCGGAGGCTTTGGCGGAGCGCGATCGGGAAATCTCGCGTGGTGGAGCCGACCTCGCGTTGTTTGATTAGGCAACGCGAGTGTTCAAAAAGAAACTCTATCGGGTCTTCAATGGTGACGATGACCCCGCTGCGACTCTCCGCGATGCGTTTCACCATCGAGGCCAAGGTGGTGGATTTCCCGGAGCCGGTGATGCCCGTCACCAAGACGAGACCGCTTGGCAAACGGCAGATGTCGTGGATGGCATCGCTGTGGCCGAGGGTGGCGAGTTCCGGGATGTCTCGCGGAATGAAGCGAAAGGCCGCTTCCAGGCCTTGGCGGGTGTAGTGCACATTGCCCCGGAAGCGTCCCAGTCCTTCCACTTGCAGGGCGTAGTCCAATTCCCAGTCCTCTTCCAAGCGACTTCGCTGCGATTCGGAGAGGGTGGCCAGCACGAGGTCGCGGGCGGTGGCGACTGTCAGGCTGGCTTCGTCGAGCGGGCGCAGCCGACCATCGACCCGGGCGCAGGGCGGCGCCCCCACCGAGAGGTGCAGATCGGATCCGGTGAGTTCGACTGTTTGCCGGAGGTAGTCGGTGATGTCCTGCATGAGGGGAGCAAGCTAGGAGATTCCGCGGAGGGCGCGATCAAATTCGGCGGCATTTGGCGCGACCCGGCGAGCGAGGTCTTTTTCCAGGCGTCCCTTGCGGACATGCTCCACGAGACTTTCAAGAAAGCTGTGGCCTTCTGAGCGATCACTTCGCAGAAAGTCGATGAGCTGCGCATGATTGCCTTCCCGAATCCACTTGCGGGTGGCGGCCTCATTCGAAAGGGCTTCGGTCACCAACTGGAGCCCGCCTCCTTGGCGAGGGACCAATTTCTGCGAGAGGACGCCGAGCAATTGGCGGGAGAGGAGGGAGAGCGCGGTTTCGCGGCGATCCGCCACGAAAAGAGAGGCGAAGCGCTCTATGGTTTCTCCCACGTCGGAGCTGTGAAGGGTGGAGAGCACCAGGTGGCCCGTTTCGGCGGCCCGCAGTGCGGTTTCGGCGGTTTCGTCATCGCGAATCTCTCCCACGAAGAGGACGTCCGGGTTTTGCCGGAGGGCGGCGCGGAGGGCACTCCCGAAATTTTCGGTGTCGGTGGCGATCTCTCTTTGGGAGAAGAGGCTTTTGCGGCTTTCGAAGAGATATTCGATGGGGTCTTCGATGGTGACGATGTGGCGGGCTTGCTGGTCATTGATCCAATCGAGGCAGGCCGCCAGCGTGGTGGATTTGCCGGAGCTGGTGGCGCCTGTCACCAGCACGAGTCCGGCTGGGTGAGTGAGCCAGGTTTCCAGGAGCTTTTCGGGAAGACCGAGCCGTCTCATGGAGGGCACGGTCCGCGCGATGGGTCGGAGGACAGCAGCCAACTGATTGAGCGTGCGAAAGAAATTGACCCGCAGGCGTTCCCCATCGGAAAGCACCAAATGGGCATCCCGCTCGTTTTCCTCCAGCGGGTCGCCTCCGCAAAACTGCCAGAGTGCAGCCAAGTCTTCCCGGCTGATCATCGAGTCCTCGGTCGAGCGGAGTTCTCCCGCGATTCGGATGCGAGGGCGGTTCCCCGCGCGCAAGAAAATGTCATTGGCCTGCGAGGCAACTAGCGCTTTCAGGAGCGCGTCGAGGGGAGGGGCCATGGATGGAAAACCAAGCGTGAATTTGTAACGCCTGCATGGAAAAAATCACCGGCCGGCAACGCCTTCAAGTGGCACCAATCAAAGCAAAATGACAAACCAGTTCACAACCAAAATGCAACAAGCCCTGCAAACGGCGCTCAGCGAGGCGCGCCAGCGAGGGCATTCTGAAGTCCACTCGGTTCACGTTCTGCATGCTCTCCTCGACCAGGCGGACGGCCTGGCTCCGCAGCTTTTGCACAAAGCAGGCGTGGCCCCTTCGCGGGTCTCCAGCGCGCTCGCCGCTCACTTGGAGCGGCAGCCAAGAGTCTCGGGAAACGCGAGTGAAGCGAGCGTGGGGCGTGAGTTGAGTGAGACCCTGCAGCGGGCGGAGTCGCTCATGAGATCGCTGGGCGATGAGTTCTTGAGCGTCGAGCATTTCCTGTTGGCGACGCTCGAAGGCAAATCGGAAGCAGCCGAGGCGCTTCGCCTGGCCGGGGTGCAAAAGGAGGCCTTGGAGAAGGCCCTTCAAGAAGTCCGGGGAAACCAGAAGGTGACCGATGCCAATCCCGAAGGAAAATACCAAACGTTGGAGAAGTATGGCGTGGACCTGACGGCGAAGGCCCGCCAGGGCAAGATCGATCCGGTCATTGGCCGCGATCACGAGATCCGCCGCGTGATGCAAGTTCTCTCCCGGCGGACCAAGAACAATCCGGTCCTCATCGGCGAGCCCGGAGTGGGGAAGACCGCCATTGCTGAAGGCATGGCGCGACGCATCATTTCAGGCGACGTGCCGGATTCGCTGAAGAACAAGCGACTCATCGCGGTGGACATTGGCGCGATGGTGGCTGGGGCCAAGTATCGCGGGGAATTTGAGGATCGTCTCAAGGCCTTTTTGAAAGAGGTCTCGGACTCAGAGGGCCAGATCATTCTTTTCATCGATGAGTTGCACACCATCGTGGGGGCGGGAGCCAGCGAAGGAGCGGTCGATGCCTCCAACCTCCTGAAACCCCAGTTGGCTCGAGGGGAATTGCGGACCATCGGAGCGACCACGCTCGATGAATACCGCAAGCACATCGAGAAGGACCCCGCCTTGGAGCGGCGCTTCCAGCCCGTCATGGTGGGTGAGCCCAGTGTCGAAGATACCATAGGCATCCTTCGGGGGCTCAAGGAGCGCTACGAGGTGCACCACGGGGTGCGCATTCAAGACGCGGCTCTGGTGGCCGCTGCCATGCTTTCTGATCGCTACATCGCGGATCGGTTCTTGCCGGACAAGGCCATCGACCTAGTGGACGAGGCAGCCTCACGCCTCAAGATCGAGCTGGAGTCGATGCCGGAGGAAATCGATCAACTGGAGCGCCAAGTCATGCAGTTGGAAATGGAGCGGCAAGCGCTTTCCAAGGAAAAGGATGAGGCCAGTCAAAGGCGACTCGAGACGCTCGAAAGCGAACTGGCTCACGCTCGCGAGCAGAGCAGCGCGCTCAAAGCGAGATGGCAGAACGAAAAGGGGGAGATCCAGGAACTGAACAAACTGCAGGAGGAAATGGAGTCCCTGCGGGGAGAGCTGGAACGAGCTCAACGAGAGGGCGATCTCCAGCGGGCCAGTGAAATCAAGTATGGGCAGATGCCCGAGCTGGAGCAGAAGCTGCAACGCAATGAGTCCAAGCTATCGGGTGAGGAGGGCACCTCGCTTTTGCAAGAAGAGGTCACGCCAGAGGACATCGCTCAAGTCGTCTCCTCGTGGACCCATATCCCCGTCTCGCGCTTGCAGGAAGGGGAGCGGGAAAAGCTCGTTTCGATGGAAGAACGGTTAGGGGAACGGGTGATGGGTCAGGAGGAAGCCATCAAAGCTGTTTCGGATTCCGTGCGGAGGGCGCGAGCAGGTCTCCAGGATGAGAATCGCCCCATCGGCTCCTTCATTTTCTTGGGGCCGACCGGAGTCGGGAAGACAGAGTTAAGCAAGGCCTTGGCCGAATTCCTTTTCGATGACGAAGCGGCCATGGTCCGGATCGACATGTCGGAATACATGGAGAAACACGCCGTCTCCCGCTTGGTGGGAGCGCCTCCTGGCTATGTCGGTTATGAAGAGGGCGGGCAGCTGACCGAGAGCGTCCGACGCCGTCCCTACAGCGTGGTGCTGTTCGATGAAATCGAGAAGGCGCACCCCGATGTCTTCCATATTTTGCTGCAAGTTCTGGACGATGGTCGCATCACCGACGGCCAGGGCCGCACGGTGGATTTCCGAAACACCGTCCTCATCATGACGAGCAACATCGGAGGGGAGTTCATCCTGAACGAAGCGAACAAGGAACAACGTGACGCCCAAGTCCGCGATGCCTTGCGCTCCCACTTCAAGCCGGAGTTCCTCAATCGCATCGACGACATCGTGATCTTCGATCGCTTGGACGAGCACCAACTCCAAAAGATCGTCCGCGTGCAACTCGATCGCGTAGTGCAACGGGTAGCGAAAAAGGGCATGGTCCTGAAAGTGGAAGAAGCCGTGGCGGAGCTCTTGGCGGAGCGGGGTTACGACCCCGCCTACGGGGCCCGACCGATGAAACGAGCCATCCAGGAGTTTCTCCTTGATCCGCTCAGCTTGGAGATCCTCGAAGGCAAGTATGCCGAAGGCGATTCAATCCATGCCCAGCGCGAGGCAGGGGGAGTCGTTTTCAAAAAGTAACCGAAAGCGGCTCTTCGTGGGCCGCGACCTTTTGAAAAAAAGATACCTAGGGCCGACCGATTTTTCGCAGCATCGCGAAATGCCGGTCGCGCTCCAGCAGATCCACGCCATGCCTCTCCGCACAGGAAAAGACGAGGATATCGCCAAGCGGAATGTTCAAGCCGCTGCGCAAGCAAAGGCGACCCACTTGGGTGGCTTCTTCCCAGCATTCCGCGTCAAAGTGTAGCCAATGACAAAGCGCCCGGGCTGAAACGAAGCGCGCGTTCTCTTTTTTCCCATTTAGCCCTCGGTAGACTTCCATCCACACGGGCTCCGTCATAGCAGCCTGGCTTGTCTCTAGAAGGATCGTCACTTCCTTAGTAGTCTCGGGATCGCCATCTTTGCGCGTCGCTTCGATCCAAGCTGAGCTGTCGATCAGGGTGATCATGGTCAATCTTTGCCCGCGCTCGACTCCTGCTCAGCGATTCTTTGCAACCGCCGGAATTCCGCCATATCACCGGCCTCGATCTCGTCATTGGTTGCTATATCCCAAGTGCCGAAGCTCGCGACCAAGTCTTTCACGCGCTGCTGGCGATTGAACTCTTCCAAGGCCTTGACCACCGCTTCCCGTTTCGTCTTGGCCTTGGTGAATCGCATGGCATCCACCAAGGCTTGTTCGGGAATATCAATCGTGGTCTTCATGGAATCCATTTTCCATAAAAAACGGATTCCATCAAGCGTGATTTTAGGAGACCCTTGGCGATTCTGGATGATAGAGAGGGGAGATTTTTCCGAAGGACAGGTCCTCGCCTTAAGCGAGCGCCTGGAGGACGCTCCAGAGCGAGGTTTGGGGTCGCATGAGGTGGACACTTGCTATCCCGGCGGTCGTGGCGGCCTCCTGGTCGAGTTTCGGATCGTCACCCACGTGAAGGGTGTCTTGGGCTCGAGCTGAAGCCGCCAAGAGGGCTCCTTCGAAAAAGGCCGGGCTGGGTTTGGAAGCCCCCAAGCGAGAGGAGTGGAGGCAGTCTTGAAAGTGATGGGCGATTCCCAACTCCTCCAAGAGAGGGGGAAGTCGCTTGTCAAAGTTGCTGGCGATGAAGCAGCGGTAGCGAGAGGAAACGGCCTCCAGCACTTCCTCGGTTTCGGGGTAGAGCTGCCAAGCCTCGGCTCGTGCGTAGTGCTGGAAAAGCGCTTGGAAGCAAGCTTCGATGTCGCCGCTCGCCCGAGCGGTGGCGCTCAGGAAGGTAGCCTGAACGAGCTCTCTCCACCAAGCGACTTCGGCTTGGTCGGCCTCTCGGTAGAAAGAGTAGGCCGGCCGGCCCAAGACTTGGAAGTTGGCTCGGAAGGCGGCTTCCAGATGGTCTGGTTCGGCCAGCCAGCCGTGCTCGGCTCCCAGGCGGGCGTAGGTTTGGCCGACGGGTTCGCGGAGAGCGAAAAGCGTCCCCACGGCGTCGAAGAAAAGCGTATTGATTGGCACAGTCTGGCAAAGGAATTTCCTCTTGCCGGAAAGGGCAACTGAAACTAGGATCTTCCCCCGATTGGTTCGCCGATCGGCCAACACCTCGCCGGAAGTTCGCTTTCGGTATGCGGAGTGGGATTTTCATCCCGCTCTTTTTGTTTCTGGAATCGACCACAAGATCATGACCAACGACCTGCTCGCCGTTATCGAATACTTCGAAAAGGAGAAGGGGATCGACCGTGCCACCATGGTGGATGCCTTGGAGGGAGCCATGCTCTCGGCCACCCGTAAGCGCATCGGACCTGCCCGGGAACTGCGGATCGACATCGATCCAGCCAAAGGAAAGATCAAGGCGATCGCCCGGCTGGTGGTCAAAGAAAAGGTCGAGCTTCCCTACGATGAAATCGATCTTCGCACGGCTCGCCGCCTCAAGCCAGAGATCCAAGTGGGCGAAGAGGTCGAGGTGGAAGTGACTCCAGCGAACCTGGGGCGCATCGCGGCCCAGACCGCCAAGCAAGCCATGATGCAGCGCCTCCGCCAGGCGGAGAAGGCCATGATTTACGAAGAGTTCAAGGACCGCGCTGGGGACATCGTGAGCGGCACGGTCCGCCGTTTCGAGCGCTCGGATGTCTTGATTGATCTTGGTCGCTTCGAAGGACTCATGCCCTCGCGCGAACGCGTTTCGACCGAGGACTACAACATCGGCGATCGCCTGCGGCTCTACGTGGTGGCGGTCGAGAACGGCTCGCGGGGCCCTGAGATCATTCTTTCCCGGAGTCACCCGAATTTTGTGAAGCGGCTCTTTGAATTCGAGGTCAGTGAAATCGCCGACCGCACCGTCCAAATCCGCTCCATCGCTCGCGAATCCGGATACCGGACGAAAATCGCGGTCGCCAGCAGCGATGACAAGGTCGATCCGGTTGGGGCCTGTGTGGGGCTTCGGGGTGCCCGCGTCAAGAACATCGTTCGCGAACTCAACAACGAAAAGGTCGATATCATCCGGTGGAGTGATGACCCTCGCGAGTTGGTGGCCGAGTCGCTCAAGCCGGCCACCCTCAAAAAGATTGATGTGGATGAGGAAGAAAAGATGATTCGCGTGACGGTGCCTGAAGACGAGCTTTCCAAAGCCATTGGGCGCCGAGGGCAAAATGCCCGGCTGACCTCACGCCTCATGGGCTGGAACGTCCAAGTAGAAAAAGACGAGTCTGCTCATGAAGCGTTTGAAGCGCGGGTGGTGGATGCCGCGCAAGAATTTGTCAGCAAGCTGGCCATGGACGAGTCCCAAGCCATTGAGCTGGTCCGGGGAGGGATTGTCACGGTCGACAGCTTGGCTGGGATCGATGCCGATGACCTTATGGGCATCCTCGGGATCGAAGAAGCAGACGCCGCCCTCATCCTCGAGAAGTATCAAGCCCTGGGAGCGGCTGAGGAAGGCGCTCCCGAGGAACAGGAACCCATCTCCGAAGAAGAGCCCGCTTCTGCCGAAAGCTAAAAAAGCGAACCCGAGCCACCCACCCCAACTTTTTCCCACCGAATCGACCCACGATTTTCCGCCCGCATGTCTTCGAAGCCCGCCAAGAAGAAAGCTTCTCCCCAGAAGAAAAAAAAGGTTTTGTCTCTCATCGACGAAGACAACCGGCCCTCACGTCGTGAGCGGCGGCGCCAGAAGCAGCAGGAAGAGGAGGAGGCCAAGGTCTCGCCCGTGGAGAAGGCCAAAGAGGAAGCGCTCAATTTGCTCGATGACGAGCCCGCTGAAAAGAAAGTCGTGAGCGAGCCCGCGGGCGCTTCGGAAGCGGAAGAAGTGGAGGCGGGTCCGGATCCTGAAAAGACCGTCAGCCTGAAGCCGCCGATCATCGTGAAGGACTTGGCAGAGGCCATGGAGCTCAAGCCTTTCAAGATCATCCAGGACTTGATGGAGTTCGATGTCTTCGCCACCCCGACCCACTCGGTCGAGCCGGAAATCGCCGCCAAAATCTGCGACAAGCATGGGTTCTATTTCGAGCGGGAAAAGCGCGAAAAGGGAGGCGGTGTCCACAAGACGGAAGTCAACATCGTCGAGCCGGAACTGCCGGATACCGAGAAAGAAGACGATCTGGAATACCGCGCCCCCATCATCACCTTCATGGGGCATGTGGATCATGGAAAGACCTCCTTGCTCGATAAAATCCGGGAAAGCCGAGTGACCGCGGGCGAGGCCGGCGGCATCACCCAGCACGTGGGTGCCTACAGCGTGGAGCACCAAGGAAAGCACATCACCTTCTTGGATACACCGGGTCACGCCGTCTTTTCCTCCATGCGGGCCCGGGGAGCGGATGTCACCGATGTGGTGGTCCTGGTGATCGCGGCGGATGATGGCATCATGCCGCAAACCAAAGAGGCCATCGACCATGCCAAGGCGGCCAAGGTGGAAATCGTAGTGGCCATCAACAAGTGTGATCTGGCGACCGCTAACCCCGATCGCGTCATGGCGCAGTTGGCCGAGAATGATCTCTCCCCGACTTCCTATGGCGGCTCGACCGAATGCGTTCAGGTCTCAGCCCAAACCGGGGAAGGAATCTCAGAGCTTTTGGAAACCCTCTTGCTGCAAGCGGAAGTGCTGGAGTTGCGAGCCAATCCTGCGGGAACGGCCCGCGCCACCGTGATCGAGGCCAAGACCGAGGCCGGCAAGGGGCCGACCGCCACCGCCATCGTGCAAACGGGAACCCTCAAGGTGGGCATGCCCTTCATTTGCGGTTCCTTCGCCGGCAAAATCAAAGGCCTGCTGAACGACCGGGGAGAACGGGTGAAAGAGGCGGGGCCGGCCATGCCGGTGGAACTGCTCGGCTTCAATGGCATCCCGAACGTGGGAGACGATGTGGTCGAGATGGAGAGCGAGCGCGACGCCAAAAAGCTGGGCGACGAGCGCCAGGAAGAAGCCCGCAAAGAGAAGCTTCTGGCCCCGCAGCGCTCTCGCATGGAAGACATGCTGGCCACCATCAAGGCAGGCGAGCAGAAGACCATGAAAATGGTCCTCAAAACAGACGTCCAAGGAACGGCCCAAGCCATTGCGGAGGCTCTGGGCGAGATCGAGTCCGAGAAGATCCAGCTCGACATCATTCACAAGGCGGCCGGCGCCATCACGGAATCGGATATTCTTTTGGCGAGTGCTTCCGATGCCATTGTCATCGGCTTCAATACCAAGACGGAAAACAAGGCTTTGGCCGCAGCCAAGCGAGAAGGCGTCCAGATCAAGCTCTTCTCGATCGTGTATGAGCTGATCGACCAAGTGAAGGACGCCATGCTGGGAATGCTCGAGCCGGAGACCCGGGAAAAGATCATCGGCCATGCCGAAGTGAAACAGATTTTCAAGATCCGCCGTGGGCGGGTGGCTGGTTGCATCGTGCAGGATGGCAAGGTCACTCGGGACGCCCGAGCCCGTGTCCTGCGGGATCGCCAGCCAGTCTACGATGGCGGAGTCCACACCCTGCGCCGCTTCCAAGACGATGTGGACGAGGTCAAGATGGGCGTCGAATGCGGGATCCGCTTGGGCGACTACAATGAGTATGAGGAGGGCGACATCATCGAGACCTATCTCCTCGAAAAAATCGAGCAGACCCTGTGATCGGGTTGGTCGCTCCCCATCGCGAAAGAGACTTCATGAGCCGCCGCCTCATACGCGTGCAGGAACTCCTCAAGCGGGAGATCAGCGCTGTCATTTCCAAAGAGTTTGTCTTCGATGACGTGCTCGTGACCATCAATGGGATCGAAATCACCCCCGATCTCAAGGAGGCCAAGGTCTTCGTAGGCGCGGTCGGCAATCCCCGCTTCCAAGAGCAAGCGGTGGAGAAGCTGAATGCCAAACACGGCTTGATCCAGAGTCGCGTCAGCAAACGAGTTCATCTGCGAAACACCCCGGTTCTTCGATTCATCCTGGATCACGCGGTCGAGCGCGGCGTTCGCATTCTCAATCTGATCGACTCCTTGGATGAGCTTCCCACGGCCCCGCAGGAAGAGAGCGATCCCGAAGACCTCTCGGCCGAACAGAAATGAGGGCAGAATTCCCGGAAATCGCCCGCGTTCTCCGCGAGGCCCCTCGCATTGCCGTGGTCAGCCACGCCCGACCGGACGGAGATGCGCTCGGTTCGACCTTGGCCTTGGGCTACTCTTTGCAAGCCGAGGGAAGAGAGGTCCTCATGCTGAATGAAGATGGTGTCCCCGAACACCTGGCTTACCTCCCGGGGGCCTCAGCCGTCGCCTCGCCCTCCCAAACGGTTCAAAAGGTCGAGGGAGAAGCGGTGGTGGTGGCCTTGGATTGCGCCAATCGCTCGCGGCTGGGCGAAGGTTGCCTGCAAGCGCTGTCCGCTGCGACCTTTTGGATTAATCTCGACCATCACATCAGCAATGAAGGCTATGGAGACCTCGTTTGCCTAGCCAGTGATCTGCCAGCCACCGGTCAACTCCTCTACGAGTTTCTGACCTCGCAAAATTTCCCCATCCCGCCGGAGACCCGCGATGGACTCTTCGTAGCCATCTCCACCGATACCGGGTCCTTTCAATACAGCTCCACCAATGCGGAGACCTTTCGCTTGGTGGCTGATCTGTTGGATCGCGGGTTGGATGTAGGGGAACTCAATCGTCTGACCTACCACAATCATCCGCAGCGAAAAATCGCTCTCCTGAAGGAGCTTTTGCAAGTCTACCAGCTGCGGGCCGGGGGTCGCTTGGCCACGACCTGGGCCACCGGCGAGCTGAAATCCCGATTGGGCCTCCTGCCAGGGGATACCGAAGACGCGCTTCTGCCGCTGCGAGCGATCGATAGCGTGGTGGTGGCGGTCTTCTTTGAAGAGCTGCCCTCGGGAGAGATCCGAGTGAGCGCCCGTTCGAAGTCCCCCCGGGTGGATGTCTGCGCTCTCTGTCACCAATTTGGCGGCGGCGGTCATGCCCTCGCGGCGGGCGCGCGACTCCCCGGACCCCTCGAAACCGCCCGCGAAGCTTTCCTCAACGCTACAGAAAACGTGATCCATGCAGCCCACCTCGACCATTGACGGAGTTCTCCTGGTAGACAAACGCGGGGGGATGACCTCCCATGACGTCGTCGCCATCGCTCGCCGGTGCCTCGGCATCAAAAAAATCGGGCATTGCGGCACCCTGGACCCCATGGCCACCGGCCTGCTCATCTTGGTGGTGGGTCGGGGCACGAAAATCCAGGATCTCCTGATGGCGGAAGACAAAGTCTATGAGGGAGAACTCACGCTCGGCACCACCACCAGTACTCAAGACAAGGAAGGCGAAGAGCTGGAGCGCAAGGACGTCCCCCCGCTCGCGGACGAGCAGATCAAAGAAGTCTTCGACCGCTTCACGGGAGACTTCGAGCAGATCCCGCCCATGGTCTCCGCCATCAAAAAAGATGGCGTCCCTCTCTACAAGCTGGCGCGCAAGGGCAAAGAAGTGAAGCGCGACCCTCGCCCGGTCAAGGTGCACGAGTACGAGATCCTCCGAAGCGCCCCGCCTCAGATTGGATTCCGGGTCCACTGCAGCAAGGGATTCTATGTCCGGACCTACGCCCACGATATCGGGCAAGCCCTTGGCTGTGGAGCCCACCTCAGCGCGCTGCGCCGCACCAAATCGGGGCGCTTCGACCTGGCGCGGGCCGTGACCGCGGACGAGCTGAAAGAAGGCCCGCGTGAGGGAGTGCTGCAAAAACTCCTCTCCCTACCGGAAGTGTCCTACATTCGGGGTGCGTAGACAAGCTGGGCATGCTGACCGCGAGCGACATGAGCGAATTGAGTTCCTTGCCGGAACCGCTCCATCTCGCCATCGGCGTTTTCGATGGAATTCACCGAGGGCACCAGGCCTTGCTCGCCAGAGCCTTGCAGTCTGCCCAGGAAGGGGGTTCGGCGGTGGCGGTCTCCTTCGACCCTCACCCCATCGAAGTCCTGCGCCCCGGAAGCGCTCCCCGCACCCTAACCGCCCAGCGCCACAAGCAGCACCTGCTCGAAGACTTCGGGATGGATGGCTTTCTTGTCCTGCCCTTTACGGCTGCCTTCGCTTGTTTGGAGGCACCCGCTTTCATTGAAAGGCTGCTGGGGCAGGCGCGCGTCGCCGAAATGATCGTGGGTCGTGATTGGTGTTTTGGCCGCGCCCGGAGTGGGAACGTGGAAGTGCTCGCAAAACTCGGCCAAGAGCGGGGCTTCGCGGTCGCCGTGATCGAGCCGGTCCTGCATGGGGGCGAGCGCGTGAGCAGCACCCGCGTGCGGGAAGCCGTCTTGCGCGGAAGTCTGGAGGAGGCCGCGGCCATGCTGGGGCGGCCTTACAGCGTCTCCGGCCAAGTCATCCGGGGCAAGCAAGTCGGCCGAACCATCGGCTACCCCACGGCCAACCTGGGATTGCGCAACACCCAGCTGCCGCCGACCGGCGTCTACGCTGTGCGGGCCAAAGCTTGGGGGCAGTGGTGGCCGGGGATGGCGAATTTGGGTCACCGCCCCACCGTCGAACCTTCCAACGAAGGCGGGGAACGCTTGCTGGAGACCCATCTCTTCGACTTTGAAGGCGATCTCTATGGGACGGATATGGAGATCGCCTTCCTCGATTTCCTGCGAGGGGAGCAAAAGTTCGCAGGCGTGGCAGCGCTCAGGGAGCAGATCCGACTGGATGAAAAAAAGGCGCGGGCGGTCTTGGCCACCTCCTTCACTCGGTAGGCCTTTCGCCACCATGGCCACCATGGCCACCATGGCACGAGGCCTCCTCCGGCGAGCCTTCTTTGGTCAGCGTCATGACGCATTCGAGGTGCTTGGTTTGAGGGAAGAGATCGAAGGGTTGGACTCTTTGCAGGTGGTAGCCGTTTTCTAAGAACAGCTTCAGATCCCGCATTTGGGTGGCGGGGTTGCAACTGACGTAGACCACTCGGGAGGGTCCGTAAGCGAAAAGCTGCACCAGAAATTCGGGGGTGCTGCCTTTTCGGGGCGGATCGATCAGGATGGTGGTGCGTTCGGGCGGGGTGCCCACCTGGGCGAAGATGGCGGCGGCATCGCCCGCTTGAAAACGACAGTGGGCCAGACCATTTCGGAGGGCGTTGGCCTGGGCTCGCTCCACGGCGGTTTCGCTAATTTCAATGCCCAAGACGCTTTCAAAGTGCCGGGCGCAAGCGATCGCGAACAAGCCACTCCCACAGAAGGCGTCGATCAGGTGAGTGGCACCTCCGGTTTTGGCTTCCTGGGCGGCGTAGCGGGTGAAGGCCGGCAGGATGAAGGGATTGTTTTGGAAAAAATCCCCGGCCAGGAAGCGGAAGCGAAGACCGTCGACCGTTTCTTCGATTTCCTGGTTGGGGTCGTTTTCGACTCCCTTGTCCGCCGCGCGGAGGAGAAGCGTGGCCCCCTTTCTCCGCTTGGTTTCCTGTTGGCGCGTGTGCGCGCGCAGCGATGGGAGAGCTTGGTTGATGGCGGGGACGGCGATGTGGCAGTGGGCGACGTCCACGATTTGATGCCGCGTCCCCGCCCGAAGGAAGCCGATGGGGCCGATGCGGCTCTCGCGGGGTTTGGCGAAGTGCGGGGTGAGCTTGGAACGGTAGCCGTAGGGCTGTGGCGAGGGCACGGGGGGCTCGACTGGGAATTCCAAGCCGACCATGTGACGGAGGAGTTCCTCGACCTGCCGTCGCTTCCAGCGGAGCTGCGTTTCGTAGGCCAGATGCTGGTAATTGCAGCCTCCGCAAGTGCCGAAAAGGGGGCAGCGGGGGTCGATACGGTCGGGAGAGGGGTCGAGGACTTCGAGGAGGTCGGCCTCGGAGTGGTTTTTGTGATTGCGGAAGATCCGCAAGCGAACTCGCTCGCCCGGGAGGGCAAAGGGGACAAAGACGACCCAGCCATCGATCCGGGCCACGCCTTGGGCCAGATTGGTGAGCGACTCAATGGTCGCTTCCAGCTCCTGGTGGTAGGAGAAGGGTTCAGGCCGAAAGGATTTGGGAGGTCGCCGCTTCATGCAGGGAGAGAAAACGCCAAAGTGCACTCTCGCTTGCAACGAGCCGAAATGCAAAAACGCCGCCGGGACTTCCCGACGACGTTTTTGACAACCAATGAACAACGAAAAGACTTCGGCCCGGTAGCTTCAGGCAGCGTGGACTGCGGCCCGGCGCTCCCCGCGGCGCGAAAAATAGCGGTGACTCAGCCGGACGGAGGGATCCTCCTCAGGAAGAATGCGATCGCGACAGAATTCAAAAGCCTGGCTGGCCTCGCTCACCCATTGGCCAAGGAGATTCTTGACGAAGGGGGGCAGAGCGGGCGGGAATTTGAGCGCTGAGGCCAAGCGAACCTGACAAGACTCGAGGGCCAGGTCCATCTCGCGAGTGCGGGGCATTTGGATCTCCCGGGAGTCGAGAAAGTCCATCGTGCGATCAAAGGGCTCGGAGAACACGGCCTCTTCCTCGCTTTCGTGGGGAAGGGCGTGGATGTAGTCGGCGTTGGAAGAAATGAATTGCGTCAGGTCGAGGAATTGATCGTTCTCGTGGAGATCGCCCGAAGTGATGTGGAGAACCGTCAAGTGCGTATCGAGCTCCTCAAGAAGGTCGAACACCTCAAAGGCTTCGATGTAACCGATGAGGGCCTCGATTTCCGAGGGAGTCACGAAGAGGAGAGTGACTGCCCCTTGGTCGAGGAAGCGGACCAAGTCCGAACCGGTCGGCGCGTCCGCCAGGTCCCAAAAGTGATCGGCTTCTTCGAATTCTTCGTTCAGGCTAACCAGGACGGGGTCCTGCCGTTCTTGTTCCAGCAGATGCTGGAGCAACGTGGGGAGCGCGGTGCCTAGGCGTGAATCACCTGGTGCGCAGACAAGGAGCAGCTTTTTCATGGAGCAACAATGGAGTTGTTACATTTTCCATAAAAAGGGAAACCCAGTATAAATGCAATCAAAATTATGGAAATTATTCAAGTTTTTATAATTTTAGGCAAATTTCCCAAGAATTTGGTTCAATGGGCGAGCGCTTGGAGGCCATTTGGCCAACGGTGGCTTTGGCGAATGGCCTGGGTGAGATAGGATTTTGCTTGGCGAGCCGCTTCCGGAAGTTCGGCGCCTTGGGCGAGCGCTGCGCAGAGGGCGGCCGAGTAGGTGCAGCCGGTGCCGTGGGTGCTGACGTCGGTCAGGCGGGGCGCGGTCAGGGCTTGGCGGCGTCCTTCGCTCACCAGCAGATCGAAGGCCTCTTCGCTTTCGTCCAAGTGGCCGCCTTTGAGAAGCACTGCGGTTTGGAAGCGCACGGCCAGCTCGTGGCAGGCGCTCTCCATGTCGGCCCGGCTCTGGATCGGACGAGCGAGAAGGTGGCTGGCCTCGTCCAGATTGGGCGTGAGGCAGGTGGCCAGGGGGAGGATTCGTTGCGCGAGGTAGTCCACGGCCTCTGGCTCGATCAGAGGATCTCCGGTGGAGGCGATCATGACGGGGTCCACGATGAGGGGTGGCGGGGAGTCGCCCAAAGCGTCCGCGACCGCTTCCATGTGCGCGGCCGAAAAGAGCATCCCGGTCTTGAGGGCCGCCACCGGATAGGAGCGGAGCAGGAGGGAGACCTGGCTCGCCAGCATGCCTGGGGAAACCGCCTCCACTGCGGCCACTTCCCGGGGGGTTTCGGATACGACGCAGGTGAGGGCTGAGAGACCGAAAGTCCGGAAGGCGGAGAAGGTTTTCAGGTCTGCCTGAATGCCGGCCCCGGCCGAGCAATCCGAACCGGCGATGGTCAGGCAGACGGGCGTGTTTTCGGTAAAGTGAGGCTCCATGGCTTTGCTGCTTGCGGGGGTCTGTGGCCTTTCCTACGTTGAAGGGATGTCGGTCGCGATCAAAGAATTGCCAGAGCTGAAGGTCTTTGTGCGGGATGTGGTCTACATGCCGAATTTGGATGCACCGGAAGATCGCCCCCATCCTTTCGTCTACTACATCTCGATCAAAAACGAGAGCCAAGGCCCTCTCCGGATCCGAGGGCGGAAGTGGGTCGTGACGGACCTGGAGGGGAACACGACGGTGGTGGAGGGCGAAGGGGTGGTCAGCCAGCAACCCAACATCGAGCCGGAGCAGGAGTTTTCCTACAATAGCTACCATGTGATTGGCTGCGATAGCTTCGCCGAAGGAGCGTTTTTCGCGGAACAGCCCGACGGCCAGGTGGTCTTCACCCGCATTCCCCGCTTCGAGATGAAGGTGCCCCAGTGGGCCTGATCAGCGGGTGGATGGTTTCGATTCTTCGAAGTGGGCGCGCCAGTGCTCGAGGCGTTCTTTGATGCGCTTTTCGAGACCGTTTTCTCCCGGGTGGTAGTAGCGGCGGCCCTCAGGTAGGTAGCTTTGTGGGAGGAAATCGCCTGGGTGGTCGTGAGAGTTTTGGTAGCGGAGTTTCTCTTCGGGGACGCCGCTGGCTTGGGCGAGCTTCTTGCGGGTGGCAGTCCGCAGATGCTCTGGAACGGCCAAGGTGCGGCCTTGCTCTACGTCTCGGGTGGCGGCCCCGAGGGCGGCATAGGCGGTGTTGCTTTTGGGCGCGGTGGCGAGGTAGACGGTGGCGTGGGCCAGGGGGATGCGGCCTTCCGGCATGCCGAGGAACTCGAGGGCTTGGTGAGCGTCCATGGCCACGCGCAGGGCTGCGGAGTCGGCCAGGCCGATGTCCTCGCTGGCTGCGATGACGAGGCGCCGGGAGACGAAGCGTGGGTCTTCGCCGGCGTGGAGCATTTTCGCCAGCCAGTAGAGCGCGGCATCGGGATCAGAGCCGCGGATGCTCTTGATGAAGGCACTGATGGTGTCGTGGTGGGCATCGCCATCGCCATCGTAGACGATGGCTTTTTTCTGAATGGACTCCTCGGCAATTTCCAGGGTCAGGCGCACCACGCCACCGGTGGCGGGGGTGGTTTGGACGGCCAGTTCCAGAGAGTTGAGCGCCTTGCGCACGTCCCCGTCCGAGAGTTTCGCCAGATGGGAGAGAGCCGCTTCCTCGGCCGTGATTTTTAAGCGACCGTAGCCTTTGGCCGGGTCTTGGAGAGCCCGTTCGAGAAGCTTCTTGAGGGCTTCTTCGGCCACAGGCTCCAGCGAGAAAATTTGGGAGCGTGAGACGAGCGGGGAGTTGAGGTAAAAGTAGGGATTGTGGGTGGTGGCACCGATGAACCGGACAGTGCCGCGCTCAATGTGAGGGAGCAGGACGTCTTGCTGCGCTTTGTTGAAGCGGTGGATTTCATCGATAAAGAGGAGGGTGCTTTGGTCCCGAAGCCGCTGAAGAGAGCGAGCGGCTTCGATAGTATCGCGGATGTCGGCCACATTCGACTCGACGCCGTTGAGGGAGACGAAGCGTGAGTCGGTCTGGTGGGCGATGACGGTGGCGAGCGTGGTCTTGCCGGTGCCGGGCGGGCCGTAGAGGATGAGGGAGGTGAATTGATCCGCCTGAATGGCGCGGTGGAGCAGCTTGCCCTCGGCCAGGAGGTGTTCCTGGCCGATGACTTCTTCCAAGCGCGTCGGGCGCATGCGAGCGGCTAGCGGGAGAGCTTCGCTAGCGGTCGGATGAGAATCGCTCCGGGGCGCTCTTTTGGGAAAGAGGTCGTCCATTTTTAGGACTGCGAGGAGAGCCACGCTTGGTAGCCGCCGACCAGGTGGGTGACCGGCGAGAAGCCTTGGTCGAGCAGAAGCCGCCCGGCCTGGGCGCTGCGGCCGCCTTTCTGGCAGTGGAGGTAGACGGGACGTTGGCGGTCGATTTCTCCCAAGCGCTGCAGGAGCTGGGAGAGGGGAAGCAAGCGGGCGCCGGGAATGTGGCCTTGGAGGAATTCCCTCTCTTCGCGCACATCGATGAGCTGGAGAGTGGGATCAAGCTTTTGCTGGGTTTCCAGTTCTTCCGGGCTGAGTTCTCCCAAGCCGAGGGCGCAGGGAAGCTGGACGGCTTGGAGTCGCTTGAGGGTGGGCGCTTCTCCACAAAGAGGGCAGGAGGGGTCGGCCCGGAGGGCGAGGGTCCGGAACTTCATGGTGCTGGCATCAAAGTGCAGCAAGCGACCCCGCAAGGAATCTCCGAGGCCGGTCAGCCACTTGATGGCTTCCAAGGCTTGGAGGGAACCGATGATGCCCGGGAGCACCCCCAAGACGCCCCCTTCAGCACAATTTGGGACCGACCCTTCCTCTGGCGGCTCGGGGAAGAGGCAGCGGTAGCAGGGCCCGCCGCGGTGAGGGTCAAAGAGAGAAACCGAGCCCTCGAAGCGGAAGACACTCCCGTAGACATTCGGTTTTCCGGCGAAAAAGGCAGCGTCGTTGGAGAGGTATCGGGTGGGGAAGTTGTCGGTGCCGTCGAGCAAAAGGTCGTAGTCGCTCAAGAGCTCAGCCGCATTCTCTACCGTGAAGGGAATGGCGTGCGTTTTCACTTCCACGTGGGGATTGATGGCGCGGAGCTGCCGAGCCGCCGAATCGGTCTTGCGCTGACCCAGGTCATTCTCCCCATGAAGGGGCTGCCGGTGCAAATTGCTGCGCTCCACCTGATCTGGATCCACGATCCCCAGCGTGCCGACTCCGGCAGCTGCGAGGTAGGTCAGGGCAGGACAGCCTAGCCCCCCGGCCCCAATGCAGAGGACGCGGGCCGAACGCAAGGCCTCTTGGCCGGCCTCTCCAAATCCGGGGAGAGAGGTCTGGCGGAGGTAGCGCTCGCGCTCGGCTTCCGAGAGAGGAATCTCCGTGAAGGTTTCTGGGGGAGGCAGCGTCCTCATGACGGGAATAATCTCTCTTTTCCTGGCTTCCCGTCCAAGCGAAAATCCCAAGGGGGTGACAATTCCTGAGAATTTTCGTATTCTTATTTACCATGCTTTCTCTTCTCTGGACCAATTTGCTGCGACTCGGGGTGCCCGTGGGGGCCGTCTGGGTCATCGCGCAGTCAGAGTGGGGAGGCCAGCGGCCGGAGCTCCCCCCTTTTGAGCCTGGGGAATTTTCCTTCATCGAGATCGAGGACCGGCTGCCGAGCTGGCCCGCTGCGACCCAGGAGGAAGTCCAAGAGGTGACTCCCGCGGGCGAGGTTTCCCCTGAGCGACTTGCCAGTTCGGGCGAGGTGGGAACCGTGGAGCATCTCTTGGAGAATTGCGTGGCCCTCAGCCAGCGTGATCTCGACTACATTTTCGGCTCGAGCGATCCGGACGGGGGTGGACTGGATTGCTCCGGAACCATTCTCTGGCTGCTGCGAGAGGAGGGGATTGGCTCGGTTCCTCGGCAATCGAACTTCCAATGGGAGTGGCTCAAGCAGGCCGGGCGCTTGCAGGAAAAAGGAGAGTTTCCCAATCCGCGGGCGGCTCTCGCAGCGATGGAGCCCGGCGATCTCTTGTTTTGGCGGAATACCTACGACACGGGAGTCGAGGATCGGATTTCCCATGTCATGATCTACGTCGGACAAGATCCCGAGTCAGAAAAGCACTATATGTTCGGGGCCAGGAGTGGTCGCCTGAGCGGCCTCTCCGGAGCCCAGGTCGACTTTTTCGAATTCCGTTGGCCGAAGAACCAGAACGAGAAGTTTGCCGGGTTCGGGACCGTTCCCGGCCTCCAGCCGCTCTTGCGAGAGAACGCGACCCTGGATCAGCTTTTGGCCTTATACCAACCGACCGGATAAACTGGTAGAACGGAAGTTTAGAAGGAGATTAGGAAAGGCGCTGACGCGCAGAGGAGAGAGGGCCGGTGCTTTTCGGGTCAGTCCCGCGTCGCTCCCAGCGGGCGATTTCAAAGTCGGCTGTTTCTTGAAGGATTTCGGTTTTTGCGAAGCGGTCTTGGTAGGAGGGAAACCAGGTGTCGCCCCGATATTCCTCTTTCACATGCGTGATGAGCAGCTCGCGGCAGTGTTGGAGGAGTTGGGAATAGAGTTCCGCGCCGCCGATCAGGAAGAGGCGCTCTTCCGGGCGGATCGGGGGGAGCTGGCTGAGCTGGTGAAGGACCTCCACCCCAGGGGCGCTCCAAGTTGGGTCTCGGGTGAGGACGAGGTTTCGTCGCTTGGGCAGGGGCCGACCAATGCTGTCGAAGGTTTTGCGCCCCATGAGAAGGGCGTGGCCGCTGGTGGTGCGTTTGAAAAACTTGAGGTCCTCCGGCAAGTGCCAGGGAAGCTGCCCTTTGGCCCCGATCAGTCTCTGCGGGTCCATGGCCACGATGGCGGTCAGCACGGGTTTCATTCCTCGTCCTGGGGTGGCTCGGTTGGGGCGATGGGGGGAGCCACTTCTTTCTCCAGCTCCGCGAAGGAGGTTTGAATGTAGAGCGGTCCATGTCCCAGGTTTTCCAAGAGGGCAGCGTAGTGTTGCTGCGCCACGTCCAGCAGAGGGTGCCGCTTGTTTTCCTGGAGGCTTCGGCGCATCAAGATCAAGAGGTGGCGCTTGCTGAGGGTGGCGGCTTCCCCGTAGCGCTCTTGGACTTCATAGAGGGCGGCCAGGTTATTGAGGTCTCGTGCGATCCGGGGGTCGTTCTCCGGCAGCCTGCTTTCATCGATCTGGAGAGCCCGCTGGTAGATTTGTTCGGCCTCTTTGAACCGCCCCTCCCGCTTCAAGGCCACTCCCAAAAGATTCAATTCGGTCGCCAGTTGGGGATGGTTTGAACCAAAAAGGGTCTCGACGCTGGTGGCGAGCCTCTCTAGGAGGAGAATGGCTTCGGCGCGACGCTCGGCCTGCAAGAGAAAGCGTGCCAGCTGGCGAAGGGCCTCGTCTTCCCGCCAGGAGCCGAGAGGAGAGGCCCGCTGGAGGGCGAGTCGGAGGTGCTTTTCCGGCTCCTCCGAGGGATCGATCTCGCTCGGCAGGAGGGCGGCCAGCGAATGCAGTTCCGCTAAGAGGGGAGAGTCTGGCAGGCCAGCGGCTGCCTCCAAGGCGGAGCGAAGGGATTCGGCGAGCGCTTCCATTTGGCCTTGGTAACGCGCTGCCTGCGCCAACAAAAGGTGGGCCCGAAATTGGGTCTTTTGGGGGAGACCTTTTCGGGCGAGCAAAGAGCGTGCGTGAGAGGTGGCGTCCGGGAAGCGCCCCCGGGAAAGTTGCAGCCGCACGAGGGCGAGTTTCGCGAAGTGCCCGGGCTCGGCCAGTTCGGCGGCCGTTTGAAGCTGAGTTTCGGCCTGCGCCAAGTCTCCGGTATGCCAAAGGAGGAGACCAAGCGGCAGGCGCGGCTCGGGGTGAGCAGGATGCTGCCGGACGACTCCCTGCAAGTAGTCGATGGCAGCTTGCCACTCCCCCCGGCCCGCCATGGCTTCGCTCTTGGCCACTTTCCAAGAGAGGGGGGCCAGCTCGATCGGCGCCGGGTTTTCCCAAGGGTTGGGCAGACCGGCCAGCAGTTCGAGGGGGGCTTGCCTCGCTGGATGCCTGAGCCATTCCTGCAAGAGTCGCAAGCCGTGACGGTTGGCGACTTGTTGGCTACGTAGCGAGGGCTCGTGCGAGAGTTCCTCCCATTGGTGGGAGGAGAGGTCGTGAGCCAGTTGGGAGCGGACGGCCGAGGGTTGGAGCGGTTGCTTGGTGGGTGCCGGTGGCTTTCGTTTTTTGAGGAAGGTGTTTCCCTCTTGAAGGGGGTCGAGAAGGCCAAAGGCGATGCCACCGAGAGCCACGAATCCCAGGAGACTGGCCAAAAATAGCCTCACTCGAAAGCGACGCACCCGGGCCGCGCGAGGAAAGTGGAGGGACGAGGTGGCTTTCTTGAGGGCGAGGGTGAGTTCGTCGAACGAGGCGATTTCCGGGCTGTCCGGGTCGGCTTTTGGGAGGCGTTCTCGAAGGAGGGAGGAGGGGGGGGAAGGGCTGCTTTCCTGCGTTGCTGCTTGCGCTTCCGGGGGGGAGTCGAAGGGGAAGGTCGGGGCGCAGAGAAGGCTGAGGGTTGGGCGATCCAGTTGGCGCGCCGAGTGGTAGAGGGCCTCCACGGTCGAAGGGCAATCGGAGGGCGACTCGGAGGGCGAATCCCCCTGGGAAAAGCCGACCAACTGGAGAAAGAGGTCGGCGGAGGCGATCTTAGGCTGAAAGTCTTCCAAGACACCTTCCACGGAGACGCCCTCGGGAAAGTCGAGAGTCTCGATGACGTCGGCTCCCAGATCTTGGAGCTCCAACTTGGCATGCTGGAGGGCGCTGGCCAGCTCCCGCTTGACGCCAGAAAGAAGGATCCGAGGGCGTGTCGATCGCTGTCCCATGCGCTTCAAACGGAGACTTCGGCCTTGATGTGAGGCCACGGTGCGTAGTCGATCAGCTGGAAATCCTGGAAGACGAATTCATCCAGTTCTCGGCGGGCGGGATGGAGGTGCATTTTCGGGAGCGGGCGTGGCTCGCGCGTGAGCTGCAAGCGTGCCTGCTCCAAGTGATTGTTGTAGAGGTGGAGGTCTCCAAAGGTGTGCACGAAATGCCCAGGCTGGAGATGGCAGACCTGAGCCAGCATGAGCGTGAGGAGGGAGTAGGAGGCGATGTTGAAAGGCACGCCGAGGAAGAGGTCGGCGCTTCGTTGGTAGAGCTGGCAGGAGAGGCGGCCCTCGGTCACGTGAAACTGGAAGAGGCAGTGGCAGGGGGGAAGAGCCATCCGGGGGACGTCCGCGATGTTCCAAGCACAGACGAGGTGGCGTCGGGAATGGGGGTCGTTTCGGAGGGAGTCGACCAAGAGGGCGATCTGGTCGATGGGCCCCTCCGGCGAGGGCCAAGAGCGCCACTGGTGTCCGTAAACTGGCCCGAGATTCCCCTCCTCATCCGCCCATTCGTCCCAAATGCGGACCCCGTGTTCTTTCAGGTAAGCGATGTTGGTATCGCCTTTTAGAAACCAAAGCAGTTCGTAAATGATGGAGCGGAGGTGGAGTTTTTTGGTCGTGAGGCAGGGAAATCCCTCCGCCAGGTCGTAGCGAGCTTGCGCTCCGAAGACGGAGAGGGTGCCGGTGCCGGTGCGATCCGTCTTGGAAGCGCCGTTCTCGAGGACGTGACGGAGAAGGTCGAGGTATTGGATCATGAGGGCTCCTGGGGAAGCGACTTGCGGGCCTCGGCGCTGGTGACGTCGTCTTCGGTTCGAAGAACCTTGTCCGGTCCGGGAGAGATGACACGAAAGTCGGGCTGGATTTCAAAGGGCGAACTCCAGGGATCAATGGCGCGACCCTTTTCGTCGAGCTGAAAGCGGAGGCGCTCTTCGAGGTAGTTGGTCTGCATGGGGTTGTCGCCCAAGAGGACTTCGAAGATCCGCTGGTTTTCAGTGCTGGAAAGCGGGCCATGCTCTTGATTGTGCTCCGCGAGGGCGTCTTCGAGCGACATGCAGTAGGCGGAGGCGATGCTGATGCGGGCGCTGGGATAGACCCGGAAGTAGTAGAAGAGAAGGCCGACCAAGGTGGCCGAACTAATCAGGGCCGTGGCGGTCAGGCATCCTCGGTTCATGGTTGGGATCAGAATAGACCGTCGCGCCAGAGGTGCAAGGATGGGCCGATGGAAGGAATGGCGATGGTGACTTGCCCCAGCTGCTTCGAGAGCTTTGAGGTTCTCCTGCCGCCTTTGGAAGAACAACCATCGGACGTGGACTACGACTGCGAGGTCTGCTGTCGGCCCATGCGCATCGTCTTCCAAGAGAATGAGGGCCAGGCCCGCAGCTTGGATGAAATGTGAGCCTTGGGATCCGTTTGAATCTAGGGCCCAGCTCGGCCACCTTGCCTCATGACCCGGTTTCGTCCCTGCATCGACCTGCACGAGGGCAAGGTGAAGCAGATCGTCGGGGGCACCTTGCGCGATGGCTCGGAGGCGCCCGAGACCAATTTTGTTTCCGAGCAAGCGGCGGCCGATTTCGCCCAGCGCTACCGTGCGGATGATCTCCGAGGGGGGCACCTCATTCAACTGGGCCCGGGGAATCACGAGGCGGCCGTGGCCGCTCTCGCGGCCTGGCCCGGGGGCTTGCAGTTGGGAGGTGGGGTGACCAGGGAGAACGCTGGTGCCTGGCTGGAGGCGGGGGCCGAGAAGGTCATCGTGACCTCTTGGCTTTTTTCGCCTGAGGGAAGCTTTTTGCCGGAGCGGCTGGAGTCGATTTCCCAAGAAGTGGGTCGCGAGCGCCTGGTGGTGGACCTGAGCTGCCGACGGGTCGAGGGCGGCTGGCGAGTGGCCAAGGACCGCTGGCAGACGCTCACGGATTTGCCCGTCAATGGGTCGGTCCTGCGGGAATTGGCTTCGGCCTGCAGCGAGTTTCTGGTGCACGCCGCCGATGTGGAGGGTCGGTGCCAAGGAGTGGAGGAGGACTTGGTGGCCCAGCTGGGAGAGTGGTGCGAGGGCCCGGTCACCTACGCGGGTGGGGCGCGCTCGCTCGAGGATTTGAGACGGGTCGAGGAGCTGAGTGGTGGGAGGGTCGACCTCACCATCGGGAGCGCACTCGATCTTTTCGGTGGGAGCGGGGCCCGTTACCTCGATTGCCTGGCTTGGAACCGCCGTTCTCCCCAAAGTTAGACGTTGCCGGTGAAGGGTTCAGGCCTAGTCTGCGTCTGCAATTCCATGAGCATCTTTCTTAGATGGTGTCTGGCTTGGAGCCTGGGATGGTCCGCGAGCGTGACGACGGCCCAAGAGAGCTACGTGGTGATGGAGCACCACTCGGGGAAAATTTTCTACGAGAGCCACGCCGAGAAAAAACGCCCGGTCGCCAGTCTAACCAAGGTGGCGACCGCCATGGTGGTGTTGGATTGGGCCGCCGCCACGCGGGTGGATCTGGGGCTGAAGATCCCGGTCCAACCGATTGTGCTCCAGGTGGCAGCCGTCAATCCTTTGGGACTCCGGCCGGGGGACCGCATTTCCCTGCGAGACCTGCTCTACTCCGCTCTTCTCGGTTCGGACAATGTGGCCGCGAATGCCTTGGCGCACTACGTGGGTACCGCCATCCAGCGGGCGCGCGGGCGAGGGGGCGACCCCATCGGGACTTTCGTCGACGAGATGAACAATTTGGCCGAGGTCCTCGGGATGTCCGACACCCGCTTTGGCAATCCGCATGGGCTGGATGATCGAGGGAAAGGGCGCTCGACCGCCATCGATCTGGCCAAGCTGACGGTCTACGGCCTGAAGCAGCCAGCTTTTGGGTTCATGGTGAAGCAGAGGGAGCGAACGATTTCCGTCGAACGCGGCGGGGAACTGAGTCAGTTCCGCGTGGAAAGCACCAATCAACTGCTGGGCCAACAGGAGATCGACGGCGTGAAAACGGGCCTCACTCGCGCGGCCGGGCAATGCCTGATCGTGAGCGCTCCCCGGGAGACCCAAGCTCTTGAGATGCCGGATGGGAGGAAGTTGCTCATCCCGGGGAGGATGCATGTGATCGTGCTGGGAAGCCCGGATCGCTTTCGACAGTCGGCCGCCCTCTTGGCGCAAGGCTGGGCCGCCTTTGACGCGTGGCAGCGGGCGGGGCGCTTGACCCCTCCGCGTGAATTGCTCAAAAATCGCTGAGCGCGGGTTCTTCCAGCAAGACAGGTTCGCTCAGGGCGAGCGCACGCTGCCGGGCGAGGTCGAGCTCCCTCTGGAAGCGCCAAGACCATTCATAGAAGGCTTGGCGGAGCTGGTCCCAGGTGAGCGAAGAGCCGCGACGATTGGCGAGAGGCTGGGTGTCGATGAGGGCAAAATGCTGGAGGCCGCTCCGGGAGTCGAGCACTTCGAGCTCGATGCGGAGCTGGCTGAGGTCGAGAAGACTGTCTCGCACCGGGAGGCGGCCGGGGGCGGGGGCGCTCCCGAGTGGGCTGAGGCCGCGCAGTCCGGCCAGGGCGGCGCGGACTTGGAGGACCTCCGGGCCGGGGCGGGTGGCGATCCGGAATTTGCGAGAGAGTTCCTTTCGGAGCGCTTGCTTAAAGGAGCGACTGATCTCGTAGGCGTCCTCGCCTTTTAGGCCGGGGAAAGGGGAGCCGGGGTCAGGCAGCAGGAGGACGTCCTCGATCAGAAGCTGGGTGAACGAGGAAAAATCTGCTTGAGGGGATTCGGCGGTCCAGAGCCCGGGTTCTCGGGCGGAGGGGGTGAGTCCGTCCGCTCGACTGAGGAAATCGGAGCGCCCGCGGTCACTCGTCACGCATCCAGCCAGGGCGTGGGCCAGCGCAAGAAGTCCGAGAGGGAGCAGGCGGTGGGAAGACATGACCAGGCCCCTGGAGTAAGCGTCCCGCGAGGGCTTGACAAGCAGCAAAGCGTTCCGGGCTAAGGGAGCTGGAAAGGGCCCCAGATAGAAAACACGACGAGCGTTTGAATTCCTGAAAAATGGCCTCACTATGCCCGCGATTGGTCGCCAATTGCTTAGGGGGCCTTCCACAGCAGCAACAGAATCATGAGAATCGGAATCTTGAACAGTGGGGGCGATTGCCCGGGTCTGAATGCGGTCATTCATGGAGTGGTGGGGGCTGCGACCAAGCTTGGCTGGGAGGTGGTTGGGTTTCGGGAGGGCTTCGAGGGGCTGCTGCCTCCGGGGGATTTCATGAAGCTGGATCCGGCTCGGACCAAGGGGATCATGAAGCTGGGGGGCACCATTTTGGGAACCACCAACAAGGGCAATTTTGCAGCCAAGCTCGGCAAGGGGGATATCGCCGAGGTGCCGCAGGAGGTCATTGATCGGGCCAAGGTCACCATGGACCACATGGGAATCGGCGCGCTGATCGTGGTCGGCGGAGATGGCTCCCTCACGACCGGACTGCAACTCTACCGATTGGGATGGCCCATCATCGGGGTGCCCAAGACGATCGACAACGACATCTCGGCCACGGCCATCACTTTTGGATTCGATTCGGCGGTCGCTTGCGTGGTGGATGGGCTGGATCGCTTGCACACCACGGCCGCCAGCCACAAACGAGTGATGGTGCTGGAAGTCATGGGACGGCATGCCGGCTGGATCGCCCTCTGGGGCGGGATCGCGGGCGGGGCGGACGTCATCCTGCTGCCAGAGATTCCCTTTCACTTCGAGGAAGTCGCCAATGCGGTCCGGGAGCGAGATGCCCGCGGGGAGCATGAGACCCTGGTGGTGGTGGCCGAGGGAGCCAAGATTCCCGATGGCGATATCATGTCGATCGACGCCAACGAAGGGGGCGAGGTGCGTTTGGGCGGCATCGGCGCGCTCGTGGCTAAGGAAATCGAGGCCCGCACCGGCAAGGAGACCCGCACCTGCACGCTCGGTCACCTCCAACGAGGGGGCGCGCCCACCGCTCTCGATCGGATTCTCGGCGTGCGCTTCGGCGTGCAGGCGGTGGAACTGATCAAGGAAGGGAATTTCGGCCGGATGGTCAGCTACCAGTCCTACCATGTGGACTCGGTGCCGATCGAGGAGGCGGTCAACCAAATCCGGACGGTCCAGCCGGACAGCGAAGTGGTGGGGGCCGCAAGAGGCATTGGCATCAGCTTCGGAGACAAGTAAGGTGTCGGCATGAAGGTCGATCCACTGCTGGAGCTGCTTCAGAAAAACGCCAAGCTTTCCCACGAGGAACTCGCCTCTCTCACCAATCGTGGTTTGGAAGACGTGCGGGCAGCCATCGCGGCCTGGGAGGCAGATGGGACGATCCAGGGTTACCACGCCATTGTGGACCCGGAGGCCGCGGGCGACCACGATGTGACTGCTTTGATCGAGGTCAAGTTGACCCCGGAGCGGGGAGGGGGCTTCGATCGGCTGGCGGCGCGGATCGCCAAGTTCAACCAGGTCCGAGACTGTGTCCTCATGAGTGGAGGCTACGATTTGGCGGTCACGGTCAAGGATCGCGATCTCAAGGAGGTGGCCCGCTTCGTCTCCGAGAAGCTGAGCACCCTGGAAGGCGTGGTTTCCACCGTGACCCACTTCCAGCTCAAGCCCTACAAGATGAATGGCTTTTACTTTGGAGACGAGGGTTCGCCCGATCGTTTGCCGGTCACGCCGTAACCTCTCTTTGTTGTGAGCGATCTGACCACCACCGCCCCGACCCCAGCCCCGTCCCGACCGCGTTCCCGGATCGCGGATCAGGTGGCGGCCATTCCGCGGTCCGGCATTCGCGATTTTTTTGAGCTGGTCCAAGGCCGGCCCGATGTCATCTCGTTGGGTGTGGGGGAGCCCGACTACGCGGCCCCTTGGCATATCCGGGAAGCGGCCATTTTTTCCCTGGAAAAGGGCCAAACCAGCTACACCTCCAATTTGGGCATGCCCAGGCTGCGGGACGCCATCGCGGGTTACGTGGAGGAGAAGTTCGACGTGAGCTACTCGGGAGGAACGGAGGTCATCGTCACGGTGGGGGTGTCCGAAGCGCTCGATCTGGCTTGCCGGGCCTTGCTCAACCCGGGGGATGAAGTGCTCTACCACGAGCCTTGCTATGTTTCCTACAGTCCGAGCGTGGCCCTGGCTTATGGCGTTCCCATTTCCGTGCCGACGGTGCCGGAGGAGGGCTTCCCGGTGAAAGCGGACGAGGTGGCCAAGCGGATCACGCCCCGGTCTCGCATCCTCATGCTGAACTTTCCGACCAATCCAACGGGGGGCGTGCAGCCTTTGGCCGAGTTGAAGAAATTGGCGGCCCTGGCGATCGAACACGATCTCATCGTGATCACGGACGAGATCTACAGCGAACTCCGCTACCATGAGGAGGCCCATGTCAGCATCGCTTCCCTCCCCGGGATGCGGGAGCGGACCATTCTGCTGCACGGCTTCTCCAAAGCCTTTGCCATGACGGGTTTCCGCTTGGGCTATGCCTGCGCCCCGCAGGACTTGATCGAGGCCATGATGAAGATCCACCAGTATGCCATGCTCTGCGCGCCGATCACCAGCCAGGCGGCCGCTCTCGAAGCGCTGGAGAACGGTGCGGGCCCCGTCGAGGCCATGCGGCAGGATTACGGACGACGTCGCGATCTCATCGTGAAAGGCCTCAACCAAGCGGGCCTCCCTTGCTTCGAGCCCGGGGGAGCCTTTTATGCCTTTCCTGACATCCGACCGACGGGCCTCTCTAGTCACGAATTTGCCACCCGTCTGGTGCAGGAAGAGTCCGTGGCCGCCGTGCCCGGGAGCGCCTTTGGCGAGACCGGGGAGGGCTTTTTGCGCTGTTGCTACGCCACCGACCCCAAGCTTTTGGAAAAGGCGCTCTTGGGGATTCGTCGTTTCGTGGATCGCTTGGGCTGAGGCCTCGCTGGCAGGTATGGCTCTCGCGACAAGACTGCAAGCGCTCCAGCGAAATGTGACCTGGGCGCACGTCGTCCCGCTCTTTCTCTTTCTGGTGCTGCTGGTGCCTTTGGAGTGGATCAAGCTGGATCACCCGGACGAGCCTTGGTGGCGACGCTTCCCCGAGCACTGGCTGTATCCTGTGCAATCGCTCCTCTGTTTTGGCTTGGTCCTCTTTTGGTCGGGCCGCTACCAAATGCGGCCTTGGCGAGGTTTTGGGGTGGCCACGCTGACCGCGGTCCTAGGCATCGTCATTTGGGTCCTGCCCTGCGAACTCTTTACTCGCCAAGGGTGGGGGGGCGAGGAGACCTGGCTTTACTGGCTGGGCTTTCGAGAACGCTTGGAGGGCTTTGACCCGTATGAGGTCACATGGAGTGGGCTGACAATCGCACTTCGCTTTTTCCGCATGGTGGTGGTGGTGGCCTTGATCGAAGAGATTTTCTGGCGGGGGTTTCTCATGCGCTTTCTCATCGCTCCCGACAAGCCCTTCACCGAGGTCCCTTTTGGGAGCTACCATCCACTTTCTTTCGGCCTGACGGTGGGACTCTTCGCTCTGGCGCACTCTCCGCCGGATTACTTCGGGGCGCTCGGCTATGGCACCCTCGCTTGTCTGACCTGCTATTGGACCAAGAGTCTGGCAGCCTGCATTTGGATGCACGCGGTGGCAAATTTGGCTCTCGGTCTCTACGTCATGCAGACCGGGCACTACGGTTTTTGGTAAGCACTTCTCTATGAAAATCGGACTTCTCCAAGTCAATACCACGGTGGGCGCGATGGAAGCCAACGCGGAACTGCTCCTGCGCGAGTATCGTGTGGCCTGTCAAGAGGGGGCCGAATTGGTTCTCGCTCCCGAGCTGGCTCTCAATGGCTACCCGCCGCGCGATCTCATCTCGCGAGGAGGCTTTTTGGAGGCCACGCGGGAAGCCCTCCGCGACTTGGCGGAGCAGGTGGGGGAGGTCCCTCTCCTGGTAGGGCATATCGAGGAGGCGTGCCAGGGGAGTGGACCCAAGCATCTCAATGCCGTCTCGTGGTTGGAGGCAGGCGCGATCCGGAAACAAACCCACAAGACCCGCTTGCCGAATTACGATGTCTTCGATGAGCAACGCTATTTCCGCCCGCTCGAGGCAGCCGAGATCTGGGAGATGGCTGGTTGCCAGGTGGGGGTGACCATTTGTGAGGACATTTGGACGGAGGATTTTCTGCCTGCCCCCCTCTACGACCGGGATCCGGCGGCGGAGCTGGTGGCGGCTGGGGCGGAGATCATTCTCAATCTGAGTGCCTCTCCCTACCATGCCACGAAGAATCGGGAGCGGGAAGCCATGCTCAGCTCGGTCGCGAAACAGCATGGTCGGCCCGTGGTCTACTGCAATCTCGTGGGGGGAAACGATGAGCTGGTTTTCGATGGCCATTCCCTAGCCTTGGATGGAGCGGGGGAGGTCATGGCGCGCTTGCCCGGTTTCCAAGAGGCGACCGAAGTGATCGATCTAGCTGGTCCCAAGGCGGAGGCAGCCGCCGAACGTCTGGTGCCGGCCGATGTCTTCCAAGCCCTGGTCTTAGGGGTGCGGGATTACGTCCGAAAGTGCGGCTTCAAAACAGTCGTCCTCGGCCTGAGCGGAGGAATCGATTCCGCGCTCACGGCGGTGGTGGCCGCCGAGGCGGTGGGGCCGCAGAACGTCCTGGGAGTGCTCATGCCGAGCGAGTTTTCCTCCCGAGGCAGCCTGGAGGACGCCGAGGCCTTGGTAAAAAGTCTCGGGATCGCTTCCCACACCGTTCCCATCAAGAAGATGAACAAGGTGGTGCGGGATTCCCTCAAAGGTGTGTTCGAGGGGCAGGGCGAAGACACCACCGAAGAGAACATTCAATCCCGGCTCCGCGGCCTGACGCTCATGGCGGTCTCCAACAAGTTGGGGCACCTTCTGCTGACCACCGGCAACAAGAGCGAGTTGGCGGTAGGGTATTGCACCATTTACGGCGATATGTGCGGTGGTCTGGCGGTCATCAGCGATGTGCCCAAGACGCTGGTTTTTGAGATGGCCCGCTGGGTCAATCGGGACTGCGAAATCATTCCCTGGAGCACGATCGACAAACCGCCCAGCGCGGAACTTCGACCCAACCAAACCGACCAGGACACGCTTCCTCCCTACGAGATTCTCGATGAGATTCTGGAATGGCTGGTGGAGCAACAGGCCTCCGTCGCCCAGACGGTCGAGGCCGGGTTGGAGGAAGAGTTGGTCCGGTGGGTGGCTCGGAAGGTGGAGCAAAACGAGTGGAAGCGACGGCAGGCGGCGCCCGGTCTCCGGGTGACGAGTAAGGCCTTTGGGATGGGGCGTCGCATTCCCCTGGCCCAGCGCTTCGGGCGGGAGGCGAGTTCGGCTGCTTGAGGGTTCAGGCTCGGGTTTCGGGTGAGGAGAGGAAAGGCAGACTTTTTTGCTAGGATTTTCGCCGGAGGCGCGTGAGTCTTGGGCTGGCTTTGAGACGCGCTTTTTTCATGGAGAATTCCGACCGCTTTTTCCTGTTTTTCTTTGGGCTGGCGAGCCTGGCGCTCGGCTTCAGTGAGAGCCGCGGGGCGCCGGAACCGTGGATGGTGCCCTTGGTTTACAGCACGGAGGACCTCGCTCCGGTGATTTCCTATGATGTGACGGCCTCGCCCTATTCGGCGGACCGTCATGGAAAGCGAGACAGCACGGCCGCTTTCCAACGAGCGCTCGAGGACGCCGAGCAAAGCGGAGGGACGGTCTACGCGCCAGCGGGGCGCTACCGAATCGATGGGACGCTCACGGTCCCGATGGGCGTGACCCTGCGAGGCGATTTCAAGGAACCGACGCCCGAGGAGGCCCGGGTGCTCGGCACGGTTTTACTGGCCTTCGCCGGACGGGGCAGTGTCGAGGGCCCTCCCTTTATTTCGATCGAGCAAGGAGGGGTGCGGGACTTGAGTGTCATTTACCCCGAGCAAACGGTCACCGACATTCAGCCCTACCCGACTTGCGTCCACCTGGTGGGCAATGCGGCTGTCAAAAATCTCAACTTGGTGAATGCCTACCGCGGCATCTTGACCGGTTCTTTCTCCACGGTCTTGAATGTCTATGGTTCGCCGCTCGATATCGGCGTCACCATGCTGAAGGCGGCCGCGGTCCCTCGATGCAGCCAGATTTCGCTCTCGCCGCGCTATTGGGCTGAGTCAGGCTTTCCGGGCGCGCCTTCGGCCAAGGCTCTGAGGGCGGCGCTGCAAGAAAGGGACGCGCACGCCATTCAGTTGAACCGGCAAGACGCTGGAATTTTCATCGATGTGGAGATCGAGGGCTACCCCACTGCGGTCAAAGTCATGCCGCCTCACGGGTGGACCTACTGGCATGACATCCGGGTGCGCGATGTCGAGGTGGGATTCCATTTTGTAGGCGGTTCCCATCAACGCGTCAGTATGACCGGGAGTCAGATTCAGGCGAGGCGGGCGGGCATTTTGATGCAGATGGACCAGAGCGGTTGGGAGGAGAGCTGGAATCGTCACAGCAAAAGCGGCAAGGCCTATGGAACCGAAGGAGACTTGGCGGAGCTGCGACTCTTTGGCTGTCGCTTCGCCGGGGAGGGCAGCAGCATTTTGCTGGATGGTTCCTTCAAACAGCGCATCAACATCCAGGAGTGCCGCTTTGAGCAGTGGGGGGACTCGGCCGAGGATTTTGCCATTGCGGTCGAGAAGGGGGTGGCGGTTGTCTACGATTCCGTCTTTGCCCAGCGCGCCAGGCACCTTCGCTTTGCGGGCGAGGCGGGTCGGCTGGTGATGGTGGGCAATGAATTTGCCGGGAGGCCGGATCTCGAGGTGGCGCAGAGCGTGGAGACCGAGTTGGATCACCGTGCTTTTCGTGAGACCACTCGCACGATTCGCCCCTTGCAGCCGGTGCCGCCCACCTTTCCGGCGCGGACCGATCCGCAGTCTCTCTACGTGGTGACGGCCTCTCCCTTCCATGCCCCCCGGGATGGGACGCGCGATGCCACCCAGGCCATCCAGGCAGCCCTGCTCCAAGCGGGGCGCGATGGAGGGGGCACCGTGTATTTGCCGCAGGGACGCTATCGGGTCACGGCCCATTTGAAGGTGCCGCCGGGGGTGGAGTTGCGGGGGGTCAATGACACCATGCCGAGGGGTGGCCAGGTGCGCACGATGCTGATTGCCGATCTCCCGGAGGATCGCGGCCAGCCGGATCATCCACCCTTCCTCAGTCTTTATTCTTCCGAAGAGTTGGGAGGCTCGGGTGTGAGCGGACTGGCCATCTGGTATCTCCACCAAGACTACCAGGACGTGCAGCCTTTTCCCTGGACCATCCGCGGCTTCGGGCCGGGCTGTTGGGTGCGGCGCTTGTATCTGGGGAATGTCTACAACGGAGTCGATTTCGCGACCCATAATAGCGATCGCCACGTCCTCTCTCGCGTGAACGGCTCGGCTCTCCACATCGCTTTTATGGTGGGGAATTCTCGGACCATTGGCTGGATCGACAACTGCCACATCCGGCCTCAGGATTGGGCGCTCAGCACGGCGGACGACCTCACCCTGGAATACCCTGGGCCCGGCAAACCCACCAAGCGGGACATCTTCCGAGGAACCGAGCACAGCCTCATCCCAAATCTGCGCGGGCGGGGGGCCATCACCATCGGAAGTGGTGCCAATGAGCAAATCACGGGCTTTTTCACCAATGGGAGCACGCGGGCCCTCGACTTCATCGATCACAATGGCACCGGCGGCGGCAATGCCGACATCCTCATCGGCGGGAGCGAAGCCGGTTGGGGCGGTTGGATCAAGGCCCTGGGAGACCGCGGGGCGACCTTTGTGAACTTCAGCGTCAATCCCATGAGCCGTTTGCCCTACGTGCTCCCGGAAGACATTCCGGAAGGCAATCTTCCCAAGGGCCTGGTCCTGCGGGTCGATGAGAGTGTCTCCACCGCTTCCGCCGTGAATTTGATCATCTCCAAATTCTACGCTCGGGGAGAAGTGGAATCGGGCTTTGAGATTCATGGTGGTTCGGTCTCCTTCAAGCAGATCGAGCAAGAGCACGACTACCGTGGCCCCACGGTGCAAGTCCAGGGAGGTCGATTTAGCCAGCGAAACACCGAGATGGGTGCGATCGATGAAAGCCCCTGAGCCACTTTCCGTGATCCTTCCTCGCTTATGAAACCCTCCTCTTCTTTCTCCTATGCCTTGGTGGCCCTCCTTCTCTTGGGGAGCGTTCTCCTTCCAGAGAGTTCCGCCGAAGAGCGGCCTCCCAACATCGTTTTCATGTTCGCCGATGATCTGGGGTATGGCGATTTGTCCTCCTACGGCCACCCCTACGCCAAAACTCCCCATCTCGATCGCCTGGCGGCTGAGGGAACCAGCTTCATGCAGCATTATGTGACGGGCGTGACCTGCAACCCGAGCCGGACCGGCCTCATGACAGGCATCTACCCGGCCCGTTTTCCCAAATACGCCGCGGTCTATGGCTTCGGTGAACGTCCGACCATCACCAGCCTCTTGCAGGAACGCGGCTACCGCACGGGCCACTTTGGGAAATGGCACATTGGTCCCAGGTCGCGCGAAATGGACGGCCTCTACGGGATTGATACGGTGCGGGTGAAGGGCGCCACTCGGGAAGACCCCGCAGGCCGGGATGCCGGACTCTTCGCGGAGGCCATCGACTTCATTCAAGAGAACGCGGAAGGCCCTTTTTACGTCAACATCTGGGCCCACAGCACCCATTTTCCGGTCCATGTGCTGCCGGAGCTGGCCAGCCAATTCATCGAGGTCAAAGTGAAGCGCTCGGATTTCTCAGAGCCGATGCAGCAGAAGTTTGATGAGTGCCTCCAAATCGGAGGGGAGTTGGATGCTTCCATGCACCAGTATCTGGGAGACGTCTATGCCCTCGATCTCAATGTGGGGCGGGTCATGACGACGCTGGAGGAGCTAGGAATCGCCGACCACACCATCGTGGTTTTCTCGAGCGACCACGGTCCCGCGCCCGTCATTTTGGGGGGTGGCTTGGGGCACCGGAAGTATTCCAACAACATGCTGGGCTATGCCGGCATTCTGCGAGGCTCGAAGCACAATCTCTTTGAAGGCGGCGTGCGGGTGCCCTTCATCATTCGTTGGCCCGGTCAGGTCCCGGCGGGTCGGATCGACGAGGAAAGTGTCACTTCTTTCATCGACTGGTTGCCCACCCTCTGCGCCATCGCCGGGGTCAAGGAGCTGCCCTCCGATTTGGATGGTCTCGATGTCTCGGACATCTGGAGGGGCGAGAGCCAAAAGCGGACGACCCCACTCTTCTGGAAAGCCAGTGCCGCCAACTCCACCCCCTCCATGCGGGAGGGCAAGTGGAAGCTGCACCTGCCCTTGCGAAACCGGAAGGAGGCGGAGCTGTATGATCTCAGCCAGGATCCGGCAGAAAGCCACAACTTGGCCGCGCGCGAGCCGGAAGTGCTCGCTCAACTGAGCGCCAAGTTGCTCGCGTGGAATGAGGAGCTGCCGCAGGCCTACGACAAAGGCCAGGCTGATCGGGAAAAGAAGTGACTTTGCCTTTCGGAAACGCTCCTTTTTAGAAGAAAGGATTGTGGGCTTTTTCTTGGGCCACGGTCGTGACCGGCCCGTGGCCTGGACAGAGGAGCGTGTCATCCGGGAGGCTGAAAATCTCCCTCCGGACTCCGGAGAGAAGCTTCCCGTAATGGTCGAGAGGCGCTCCGAGTGATCCGGCATAAAGAGCGTCGCCCACCAGAGCGACTGGCCTGGCCAATCCCGCCACCACCAAGGTCACTCCATCGGGACTGTGGCCGGGCGTGGAACGGATTTCGATCTCCAAGGTTCCTAGCGAGTAGACCTGATCCCGCCGGAGAGCTGCGCTCTTTCGCACAGACGGTTCGCCTTCGGGTCCAAGCAAACGCCTCAGACCGGTCGCAGCGCCAATCCGATCGACTTCGCTGGTGTGATCTGGATGGACGGTGTGGGTGAAGGCGAGCGCTTGGAGGTAGACCGCTTGCTCTTCCACAAACTGAAGAAGTTCGGAGGCGTCCGTTCCCGTATCAATGACCCAGCCTTCCTTGGTCACGGGGCAGTGAACCAGCCAGGCGTTCACGGTCCAGGCGCGAAAAGGGGAGACGAATTGGTGCAGTCCTGGTATCGCAGGCACGGAGGGAGGTCGCCACTGCTGGCAGGCCGCTTCCTGGAGTTTCTTGGGGTGGAGCGAAAGTCGCTCCGCCACTCTCTCCCAAAGCGGGAAGAGCAGGGGGCTGGGGGAAGAAAAAGCGGCGCGGAAGCCTTCGGGATCTTGTCCCAGCTCCCCAGCGAGTCGCTCCCAGCTCAGCTCGTGACCACGAAGGGCCTTGGCCACCACGTCAGAAAACTCGTCCTCCAAGGGCAGAGCCGGGTAGGTGGAGGGGGCCTCTTTCACGGGGGTAGGAGGGTGGTGGGAAAGAGCCGTTCTAACAAAAAAGGCAGAAATTATGAAAATTCTGGATTCGGCTTGCGTTTAAAATTCGTGTAATTCATAATCTTCATAATTAAATTTGCTATGCAAAGCTGTGCCCAGACTCAAAGCAAGCCTCTCGACATTCTTTTGGCCGTCAACAAGAGGGAGCACGCTGATTCCATTCTTTCCTCCCTCAATCGGCTGAAGTGCCAGGTCACCATTGTGAGCACAGCCGAAGCAGAGCGCCCCGTTTTCCGCGAGCGTTATGATCTTTTCCTCTATGAGGAGGGGGTGGGGGAGGCCGAGCTGAAGGATCTGCCCTCGCTGGCCGAGGTGCGCCTCAAGATTCCGTTGGTTTACCGCGGCAAGGGCGACCCGGTTCCGAACGTCCTGGGCCTGGAGGTGCGTCTGCGGGAATTTGTCTCGCTCGGGCGAGATTTGGATGGAAATGGACGGCGGCAGGAAGAGGCCAACATGGTCTTGCTGGTGGAGGAAGATCCGGTTTTACGCCAGGTGCTGACCAAGGTTTTGATCGCCCACTCTTTCATTGTGGGTTCGGTGGCCTCACCCAGCGATGCCTTCAATGAGTTTCATCGTGGCATCGCGACCGGCTCTCCCTTCGACGTGGTCATCCTGGATCACGACTTTGGGATTTCCAGCTATGAATTGCTTTCCGACATCAAGCGCTTCGATTCTGAGATCCCCGTGATCGGCACGACCGCCATGGCCGACCCGGACCTCTACGAGGACACTTCCGATTGTGGCTACAGCGGTGTCATCGCCAAGCCGTGCAGCGTGCAGCGCTTCGTGCAGGTGATTCGGGAAATGGTTTACCTGCGGAAGATGGCGGCCGACCGCCGTTTGGCCTCGGTTTGAGGAAGTTTCAGTTTCGGTGGGGCCTGTCTTGTGACTCTTTTCGGAAGAGGGGAAGGGGCGGAGGGCTCGTTAGCTCTGCTTGGGATCGGCGCCGTATTGGTTGTCGCCGTCTGTTCCCGCTAGCAATCCGCATTCGATGAAGGTCCAGATGCCGCCGATGTAAGGGACGAGGCCAATCAAGATCCAGAGCGCAGATTTGTTTCGGTCGTGCCATCTTTTGGCGCTGATGGCTAAGGACGACCAGAAGCTTGGCACGATGACCAAGAGCAAGCCCACCACGAGACCGACCGAGGCTTCTTGGGGTGGTTCGGCTTGATAATACTCACCGGTTTCGGGATCGAAGGTGACCTCGCTCTCTGGAATCATGGAGGCGACAAAGAAGGCCGGGATGAGAAACATGGCGCCCACCACGATCCCCAGCAGCCAATAATCCCTTCGCCGGATGCGGCCGTGAAAGGAGAAGAGCAACTGCCAGAAGGTCAACTTCTCGGACTTGCTTTGAATCCGGACGGTCGAGTCGGTCGCGGGAGAGCGGTAGGGATTTCTTTCCGCGGTGGCCTGAGGCTTCGGCTTGGGTCGGGGGGCCGGCTTCGGCGCTGGGGGAGAGCTGGCGGGCGAAGGTAGGTTGGGGTCGATCGGGGGGAAGCGCTCGAGGACTTTTTGCCACTGCTGGCCGCCGACCGGGCAGACTAGGTCGGTGGGGCGCAGCTCTCCCCGAGCGACCCACTGGCGGATTTGTTCCTCCGGGAAGGGTCCTTCGGTTTGATTGTCTCGCGCGATGTAGCAGTCCATGAGGTCCCCCCTGACTCCCTCTATTGAACCAAAATCTGAAAGCCGAAGCGAGGAAATTCGCTTCTTGCGGGATCTCGGGGACCTAGCCTTTGGGCGGATACACTTCCCCGGCGGTCAGGCACTCGGCCACCCAATCGAAGAGTTTGGAAATCGGGGGGTAGTCCTGTTTGAGTTCTTGGACCAGGGGCCAGTCCAGGTGGGCTCGGACGGTAGGGGTGGCCAGGGTCTGCGGTTGGAGAATGCTTTCGACTCCGCTGAATTCCGGTTCGTTCATGGAGCGAATTTCTTCGGTGCTCGGGAGGTCATCGAGTCGGCCCAGGTCGATGCCGAAGCTGGTGACTCCGATGCCGAACTGGCCAGCGAGGGTGCGGAGTTCCTTGGCCAGGCGACCGTCCGAGATGGGGCTGGCGATGAGAAGTTCGCTGGCATGGGCCCAAGAGCCGCAGCTCAGGAGGCGGAAGAAGGCTTCGTGGCAGTTCTTGAGGTCGGTCTGCAAGAGGAGATTGGTAGCATGCAGTTGGTATTGGGGAGCGCCCAGGGAACGACGCAGCATGAGCTCCCCGGGATCGAGCAGGTGCTGTCGCTTGGACGACACGTCGGAGGCGCTTTCCAAGGCGGTGTTCCAAGTCACTACGATGGCGTCGGAGAGCTTCCAGTGTCGAGGGAGGGAATCATCGGACGCCATGCTTTCGGTGAGGAAGAGGGAGCGGCTTTCGGCGAGAAAGCTGCGCGAAAGGATGGTTTGGAATTTCAGGAGGTTGCGTCGGGCGCGGTCGATCTGCGCGGCGGAGACGGGTTCTTCTCCCAGTTGGCCCTGGATGAGGCGACGGTACTCCTCCGGCTGTGAGGTGCCGATGAAGGCGGTGGGGCGGAGGTAGTAGCCTTGTCCTTGTTCGACCTTGGCGATGGGGGAGGTGGGGTCGTGCGAGAGGATGGAGAAGTGATAGCGAATGGTCGCATCACTGTATTCTTTGTTGTCGAGGCGGAACTTGACCAGCCGGATGAGTTCGGTGCCCTTGATGGCATCTTGGGGTCGGGCGGGAAGCAATTCCGGCAGGATCTGCTTCATTTGTTCGCGCAGGGAGGTCGACATGGGAGGGGACGGGCCGGCAGCTACCTAGCCGAGGGCGGTGGAGATTCAATCGCTTTCCCCTTTGACCTGGTAGTGGAAACTGCGCGAGACCAACCAGCGGACTCCAAACATGTCCATGGTGGCCTTCCAGGCACGGTTCCCGAAGCCGTATTTGCTCTCGCCATGCTGGCGGGGTCGGTGGTTGACGGCCATTTCCACGATGCGAAAGCCCGCCCCTTTGATGAGCGCCGGGATGAAACGGTGCATGCCGGTGAAGGGCGGGAGGGCGCGGCGGCATTCCTGCCGCATGGCCTTGAGAGTGCAGCCCGTGTCGCGCACGCCGTCCCCCACGAAGCGGCTGCGGACGCCGTTGGCGATGCGGCTTTGGAGTCGCTTGAAGGCGGTGTCCTTGCGCTTGGCCCGGTAGCCACAGGCCAGGTCGGCTTCGTTTTGGCGGAGGGGTTCGAGGAGTTGGGGGATGTCCCGAGGATCGTTCTGGAGATCCCCGTCGATCAGGACTATGATCTCCCCGCGGGCCGCCTGGATGCCTGCGTGCATGGCGGCCGATTGGCCCGTGTTGGCCTCGAATTCCAGGAGGCGGACGCGCTCGCCCGGCACCACCTTGGCAGCGGTCCCGTCGGTCGATCCATCGTCGACCAACACCACCTCATACTCGATCCCTTGGAGAGCGGTGGCCAGCTCTTCTTGGAGGGGCACGACGTTGTCTTCCTCATTGTAGAGGGGCACCACCACCGAAATTTCAGGCGAGGGGGAGGCAGGGTCGTCGGCTGGGTGGAGCATGGCCTACAGAGGGGAGGGTTGAAAGTCTTGGCAAGAGAAGATTTTGACGGTCCGGAGTGCTTGTTCCGCGCGGGTGATCCGGAGTTCTCCCAGGGGTCGAACCGAGGCGAATTGATACCGCAAGGAAGCCGGGATTTCGCTTTCCAGAGACAGATAAAGGGCCTGGCTTCCGGGACGCTCGCCCCCGGTTTTGGCATCGTAGCGAGGGAGAAAAGAGGCTTGTCCCCGGGGCAGGGGCGATTGCCGAAGCTGGACTGGAGAAGAAGCCTGTCCGTTCTCTCGCAAGCGGTAGTAGGTGAGAACGGCGGCCAGGCCGGGCGTTTCTGCGATCAGGAAATGATCGGGCGCGGCGAGTCGCGGGTCGCCCGCGAGAGCCCGCCAACCTTTGAGCCCTTGCGTAGGGTCGCGCTCATGAGGCCAAGCCAAGCCTTCTTGGCGAAGGAAGTCACTCAGGAGCGGCCCCAGGCTGCTGAGGAGGGCCCAGGCGAAGACCGCTCGTCGCAGCCAGTCCTTCCAAACGGGCTGGGCCTGCCATCGATTCCAGGCGGAAGCCGCCCACAGGCTGCCCAGGCTGAGAGCGGAGAGACTGGAGAAGGAGGGGCGAAGTAGGGAAATCGCCAAGAGCGGAAGGAGAAAGGCCAAAAGGAAACGCGCGGGGAGAGAGAGGCGACCTGAAAGGAGGGTTTGGCCGAGGGCGAAGAGGATGCCAAGCAGGATCCACGGCGTCCAAGCCATCACTTGAAGAGAAAGCCAGCGACCCCAAGCGGGGGGATCGCGAGGAGCCTGGGGGAAGGCGGCTTGCGCGAGGGCTTGGGGCAACCAGAGAAGCAGGACGAGCCCGATCAGGAGAGCGAGTCCTGGCTGGCGGAAATGATAGCGCCATCGCCGATCCGCGGCCAACAAGCCCAACAAGAGCGGCAAAAGCCACAGGCACTCGCTGTGGGTCAAGGTGGCCAGTCCCAAAGAAAGCCCCGCCAGGGGCCAAGCAGGATTCCAGGGACGGCTCTGCTGGAGGGCGTCCCAGGAGCACTTCAGAAAGGCGAAGAGCGCGCTGGTGCACAAGAGAGTGGGAGTGGCCAGGAGAGCGTGGCCATTGGCCAGAGGAACCAGGTTGAGAAGGGCGACCGCGAGGGCGGCCGCCAGCTCGTCGGCCAACTTGCGACCGAGGTCGAAGAGCCAGAGACTGCTGGCGAAAAGCAGCAGCGGACCGGGAAGCCGGAGCGCCCACTCCGCTTCTCCGAAGAGCTGTCGGGACAGCCAGAGAAGCCCCGCGAAGGCTGGGCTCCCCTCGAAGTAGGCCCAAGCGGGGGAGAGGGAGTTTTGCCAGTGGAGGGCCTCCGCCGGGGAGAGTTCCCAGAGCCCTCCTGCCAGCAAGCGCAACCCGGTCAGAGCCACCAAGGTCCAAAAGAGGAGGGGAGAGTAGCGCAACATGAGCTGGGAGGCGCAGATCTAAGCGTGCTTGACCGGGGCTGCCAATGAATCCTTTGTCTCTCCGGTGCGTCCCAGTCTCGTCATGAAATCCTTGCTTGCTCCCTTTCTTTTCCTTGGTCTTGGGGCGGGGTCGCTCCCGGCTCTTTCGGCGGAGGAGGCCGATGCCTCCGCCATCCTGGCAGCCGTTCGCGAAAACGCCCGCCTGCAAAATGTCAGCTTCGAAGGCTTTCTCCGGAAGGGGCGGATCAACTCGCCTATCAAGATCGCGATGGAAGGGGAGGTCATCCGCTTCTCCCTTTCCAGGCCGTCTGAGGAGTATGAATTCCGCATTCGCAAGGACGGGCACGAGATCGTTTACCGGAAGGGCGAGGAGGACTTCGCGGCCGTGGAAGCGAAGCGCCTCGAGAAAGGGCTGCGCATGACGGATGTCACGATCGAGGACTTGGCCTTGCGCTTTCTCTACTGGGAGGATGTCAAGCTCCTGGGAAGTGATACCATCAAGGGGCAGGATTGCTGGCAGCTGCATCTAACCAATCCGGGGGAGACCGGACCCTATGCCTCGGTGGAGGTGTGGGTCGAGAAAAAGCAGCTCGCCCTCATGCAGGTCAATGGCTTGAACGAAGAGGGGGAGCGCATCCGGCGTTTTCGCATCGACAAAGTGCAGCACCTCGAAAGCGGCTTCTTCCCGCAACAGATGGTGGTGGAGGAATACAAGCCGGAGAGCGGTCGGCTGCGCGGCTGGACCTACATTGAGCTGAAATTGCCCAAGGGCTTGCGAAGCGACCAGCCCACTCGGAAACCGATCTGGGACTGATACCAACCTCCAGAATTCGCTGGTAGAATGGAGGGGAGGTGTTGTGGGGAAGAGGCGCTGAAGCGCGGGGAAGGGAGAGCCGGTGTCTTTCGAGCCAGCCCTGCGTTGCTTCTCGGTTACGGTGCCCGCACCGCGCCCTCGTCGCGCCTTGGTCTGGCCCGAAATCCACTCGGCCATTCTATCAGCCAATTCTCCAGCTTGGTATGATTGGTCAACGGGTCAGGCGATTGTTTTCCGGTCGGACGTCGGTCTCGCTGGTGACCCGGGCGACCGCTTGGAAGGAACCCTCGGGCCCCACGAGCACCTGCAAAACATGAGTCTGCCCAGGGGCGAGGGAGGGGACCAGGAAGTCCTGGGGCGGGCCCGAGGAAGTGACGGTGACGGTGGCGCCCAAGAGGGGTTCCGTCCCTCGATTTTGCACCAGGAGTTGGGATCTGAAATTGGCTGAATCGGGTTGATACAGGCCATTCAAGGCGAGATCGACCACCCCCGGGGTGGACCCCACTAGGCTGCGGCCGATGTCGAGGATGCCGGCGCCGTAGAGTGGATCGGGCCCGAGTGGCCCCACGTCATTGGTGTAGCGGAGGACGTGCTGGGCGGCCTGGGAGGAAGTGAGCCCAGAGTGGCTCGAGAGCGTGGCGGCGATGGCCCCGCTCACAAAGGGGGTGCTGCTCGAGGTGCCGCTGAAAGGCAGAAATCGCTCCTGCGGCCAGGCGGCATGGACTTGGTAGCCCGGAGCCACCAAGTCGACCGTTTCCCCGGTGTTCGAGAAGTAGGCCAGCTCACCTCGGGCATCAATCGCTCCCACTCCCACTACGCCGTCGAGGGCGGCGGGGTAGAGCGCTTGGTCGCTCCCGTTATTCCCCGCGGCGGCCACCAGAACAGCGCCTTGCGAGGCGGCGTAGGCCACGGCGTCGCGCAGAAGTTGGCTGTTTCCGGTGGTCCCCAAACTCAGGTTGATGACCTGGGCTCCGGCATCCACGGCTTGCTGGATGGCGGAAGCCAAAGTGAAGGTGTCCGTCACTCCGGCGGCGTCGGTCACTTGGTAGCTGAGGAGGTGGGCGGCCGGGGCGACCCCGGAGAGTCCCAGGTGTCCGCCCACCAGGATTGAGGCCACGGCTGTCCCATGTCCATTTTCGACGCTGGGAGAGGCGCTCAAATTGAAATGCTGAAGGGAGACGCCCTCGAAGTTGCTGTGCGGGGCGACCCCCGAATCGATGAGAGCCAGGGTGACCCCTTCTCCCAGGCCTTGGTGGTCGGCCAGACCGAGATAGGATAGTGCCGAGGAGCCGAAACCCACGGGGTCGCCAGAGGGCTCTGGACTGGTGAGCGCTTCTGGAATGGTCACGTAAAAATTGGGCTCAATGAGTTCTGGATCGCCCGTGGCAGCCAGCAGGTCTGCGGAGTCGGCGAAGCGCACGCGGAGGGCGTGGAAACCATCCAGCCGAGCCAGCACTTGGAGAGAAGGGGAGTTCCCCAGCCGGGCGAGAAACCCTTCCAGCGCAGCCGCATCGGAAAAGCGCAAGAGCGCCTCGCCCGGAATGGTCATGGGATCGGCCGCCAACCGCACTCCGGCCTCTTGCCCACCCACTGACTCGGCCAGTCCGCTGGCTGGCTCGGTGGAAAGCTCGGCCCCGGGAAGGAATACCAGGGGCTGGGTGGGCTCGGCTTGCGAGGCGCGAGGGAAAGGGCCTGGCTCGGAGGGTGGGGCGTCGGGTGGGTGGGGATCGCTCAATAAGGCCCACCAGAAGAAACCGGTCAGCAAGGCGCCTGCGAGAACCAGGCTGCGGAGGAGAGGTGGGGGCATGGCGAAGAAACGGCGGGGAGAGTCAGGAGTTGCGCCCCGGGAGAGCGCTTGCTTTAGGAGGGGATGCGGTATGGGGAAAAGCTAGGGCGTCGAATCGAAGCCACGGGAAGTCGGCTCTGTGTCGGGCTTGATCCTCGCCCGGAATGGATCGAAGGGCGAGTGGTCGATTTCCTGGAAAGAGTGGTCAAAGAAACCTTGCCGCATGCCGCTTGTTTCAAGCCGAATATGGCCTATTTCGAGTCGATGGGCCGGGCGGGCTACGAGGCCTTGGAAAGTCTCTTTCAATGGATTCCGGAGGATTGCCCAGTGATTTTGGATGCCAAACGAGGCGACATTGGCGCGACCCAGGCGCACTATGCCAAGGCCTACTTTGAGAATTGGAACGTGGACGCGGTCACCCTCAGTCCCTACATGGGCATGGATTCGATTGCTCCCTTTTTAGCGTATCCCGGGAGGGGCGTCTATCTCTTGGGGGTGACCTCCAACCCAGGCGCGGCCGACCTCCAGCTCCAGCGGGTGGGGGAGCGCTTTCTCTTCGAGCTGGTGCAGGACTTCGCCCAGCGGGCGGCCGGGCTTCCCGGGGATGTCGGGCTGGTGGTGGGCCTGACCAATGCCGCGGAAGAGGTCATGGACCGGGTGCGCGACTTACCCCTGCTGCTTCCGGGTCTGGGGGCCCAAGGAGGCGAGTTGTCCTCCCTGCGGATTGAGGAGCGCCAAGCCCCGTGGGTGGTGAATGTGTCGCGGGGGATTTCATTTGCAGAGCCGGAGAAGAGCTTCCAAGAAAAGGCCCAAGCCTATGCAGACCAAATTGCCCGAATCGCCCGAGGAAACGATTGATTTTCTCAAGAGCTACGGGGCTTTGGAGGAGGGGCACTTTCTCTTGGCCAGCGGTCGCCACAGCGGCCATTACGTCAAAAAGGGCCTGCTGGTGCAGCACCCTTTCCAAGTCCAGAAAATGATCGAGCAGCGCTTGGAGGCGCTCGGGGCGCTGGGGCAAATCGACGTGGTGCTTTCGCCTGCCGTCGGGGGCATTCCGGTGGGACAGCAAGTGGGCTTGGCCTTGGGGGTGCGCACCATCTATGCCGAGCGCTCCCGCGAGAATGCCTTGGCCTTGAAGCGTGGCTTCCAGATTCTCCCGGGAGAGCGGGTGCTGATGGTGGAGGATGTCATCACCACCGGAGGCACCCTGGTGGAGCTGAAGGACTTTGTGAAAGACGAGGGCGGGGAGATCGCCGGGGTCTTTGTGCTGGTCAATCGATCGGGGCTCAAGAATTGGCAGGGGTGGCCCTTGGTAAGTTGCATGGAAGTGCAGTTTCCCACTTACGAAGAGGGAGAGTTGCCGGAGGAGCTGGGGAGTTTGCCGGTGGTGCGGCCGGGGACGAAGAAGGTGGGGTAGGTTTCAGGCTGGTGCTTTCTCGCTTCTGAACCCCGAAGCCTGAAACCTCTCCAGAGAAACCTTCTTCTCGACAGCTCAGATTTTCGCGCTCTCCTTGCGCATGGGCCAAATCGAGGTGGGATTGTCTTTCGACGATGTTCTTTTGTTGCCGCAGGAAAGCGGCGTGCTTCCGAACGATACCGATCTTTCGACGGCCCTCACGGGAGAGATTCCTCTCAAGGTTCCGGTGGTTTCCGCGGCCATGGACACGGTATCGGAGTCGGAGCTGGCCATTTCCTTGGCGCGGGAGGGAGGCATGGGAGTGATCCACCGCAATGCCACCATTGAGGACCAGGCCCTCATGGTGCGCAGGGTGAAGCGCTCTGAAAATGCCGTGATTCAAAATCCCTTCACGGTCACGCCGGAGCTGACGGTAGCCGAAGTCAAGGGCGTGATGGAGGAACGAGGCGTCTCGGGTTTTCCCGTTCTGGGCGAAGGAGAACAGGTCGTCGGCATCGTGACGGGTCGGGACGTTCGCTATCAGGACAATCTCGCGCTCACGGTGGCGGAGGTCATGACGCCGCGGGAGCGCTTGGTGACCGCGCCCAGTTGCACCAGTCTGGAAGAAGCCCGCACCATTCTCTACCAACATCGAATCGAAAAACTCCCTTTGCTCGAGCCCGATGGTCGCCTGGCCGGGCTCATCACCGGAGCAGACATCGAAAAACGCAGGACCTTCACCCACTCGGCGAAAGCCCCGGATGGCCGGCTGCGCTGTGCGGGTGCGGTGGGCGTGGGGCCCGAGTATCGAGAAAGGGCGGAAGCCCTGCTGGAAGCAGGGGCGGACGCGCTCTTCATTGACGCTGCCACCGGACACACTCATCGCGTGATGGCGGTGGTCGCGGAGTTGGCCGGCTTGGGCACCCCGGTGGTCGCCGGCAACGTGGTAACCGAAGAGGGGGCCAAGGCGCTGGTGGGCTCGGGAGCGAGCGCGGTCAAGGTGGGGGTGGGACCGGGGTCCATTTGCACGACGCGGGTCATCGCCGGGGTGGGCATGCCGCAGTTTTCCGCGATCCAGAACGTGGCGGGTTACTGCCGGGACCAAGGGGTGGCTGTGATCGCGGATGGGGGCATCCGCTACTCGGGCGACGTCGTGAAGGCGATCGCAGCTGGCGCGGATATTGTCATGCTCGGGAGCGTCCTAGCCGGGACCCGGGAGAGCCCCGGACAGACCATTCACTATCAGGGAAGGCGTTTCAAAAGTTATCGCGGTATGGGCTCGGTCGGGGCCATGAAGAAGGGCTCGGGGGATCGCTACGGCCAAAACAGCTCCGGCAAATTGGTGGCGGAGGGGGTGGAAGGCCGGGTGCCTTATAAAGGGCCCTTGGCCGATGTCGTCTTCCAACTGATGGGAGGCCTGCGTTCTGGGATGGGGTATGTGGGGGCAAGCAATCTGGCGGAGCTGCGGGAGAAAGCCAAGTTCACCCGCATCACGGTGGGGGGATTGCGCGAGAGCCATGCGCACGACATCGTGATCACCGAAGAACCCACCAATTACCAACCGAGCGCCGAACTGTGAGCCAACTCCCCGACAGGGCCGTCCTCGACGAGACCGGGCACGTGGCGGTGCTCGATTTTGGCTCGCAATACACCCAACTCATCGTGCGGCGCGTGCGGGAACTGGGCTTTGTGGCCAAGCTCTACGCCTTGGAGGAATTCGCCAGCTTGGGCCGCCCCGGCGCCATCATTCTTTCCGGCGGCCCCAAAAGCACGGCCGAGCCGGACGCCCCGGATATCGATTTTCCAGCGCTGCAAGCCTTCGGGGTGCCCGTGCTCGGCGTCTGCTATGGGATGCAGCTCTTGAACATCAAGTTCGGCGGGAGCGTCAAGCCGAGCAATCGACGGGAGTATGGCCCGGCCCAGCTTTGCCCCGTGGCCAGGGACGGCTTGTATCAAGGGCTTTCTCGATCGAGCCAAGTCTGGATGAGCCACTCCGACACGGTCGAGAACTTGCCGGAGAATGCCTCGGTCCTAGCGGTCAATCGTTCGGACACTCCGGTTTCTCTCCAATGGGGCGAGCGCTTCTTCGGCATCCAATTTCATCCCGAGGTTTCCCACAGCCACGAGGGCATGCAGATCTTGCGAAATTTCCTGAACCAAGCCAGCGGGCTGCTGCCTTTCCGGATCGAGGATTTCAAGAAGGAAATGCTGGATGAAATCCGGGCCAAGGTGGGCTCCAAGCAGGTGGTCTGCGGGGTGAGTGGAGGGGTGGATAGCACGGTCCTGGCGGTGCTCTTGAAAGAAGCCGGCGTGAAGATGCGGGCTATTTTCGTGGATCATGGGCTGCTCCGAAAAGGGGAGGCGGCGGAAGTGGAGCGGAATTTTGCCCGGATGCAGGTGCCGATCGAAACCGTGGATGTCTCGGCCCGCATGCTGGAGAAGCTGGCCGGGGAGGAGGACCCTGAGAAGAAGCGGGTCCTGATCGGCAATTTCTTCATCGATGTCTTCTGGGAAGAAGTCGGCCAAGCCGAGATGCTGGCCCAGGGAACGCTTTATCCGGATGTCATCGAAAGCGCTTCCAACGACAAGTCCAAAGCCTCCAAGATCAAAACCCATCACAACCGCGTGGACCGCATCTTGGCGCTTCAGAAAGAGGACAAGGTCCTGGAGCCGCTGGCCGAACTCTTCAAGGACGAGGTCCGCCAGTTGGGTGCTTCCATGGGCATCGCCCACGATATTCTTCATCGCCATCCCTTCCCCGGTCCTGGCTTGGCGGTTCGTTGTCCGGGCGAGGTCACGCAGCACAAGCTCGACATCATCAGGGAGTGCGACGCCATCTTCATCGGTTGGCTCCAGGAGAGCGGCTGGTATGAAAAGACTTGGCAAGCCTACGCCGCCCTTGTGCCAGTCAAGACGGTCGGCGTGAAAGGGGACGAACGCAGCTACGAGTGGGCCATCAGCCTGCGGGCGGTCGTGAGCGAGGATGCCATGACAGCGGACTGGGTGGAGCTGCCTTACTCGCTGCTGCGAGACATCAGCAATCAGATTCTGAACGACGTCAAAGGGATCAATCGTGTCCTCTACGACATTTCGACCAAGCCGCCTGCCAGCATTGAGTGGGAGTGAGGGGAGCCATTTTTTTGACGGCTGATTTCGCCCTTGGCTGCCACCGGGAGTCTGTGTAGGGAGGGACATGAGTGATTCGACCGTCCCTTTGCTCCGCTCCCTCACGGAGGCCCATGCGGTGCCGGGGTTTGAGCACGAAGTGCGGGATCTTTTTGTGGAAGAACTCTCGGGCTGCGGCTCGCTCCATGGGGATGCCCAAGGCTCGGTCTACTGTGATCTCCCGGGGGAAGGCCCCAAGGTTTTGGTGGCAGGTCATATGGATGAAGTCGGCTTCCGCATCCAAAATATTCTTCCAGATGGGTTTCTCCAGTTCGTCCCCTTGGGCGGGTGGTGGGAGCACGCTTTGCTTTCGCAGCCGGTCACGGTCAAGACCCGGGAGGGGAGAAAGATCCCAGGGGTGATCGCCTCCAAGCCGCCCCATTTTCTAGGCCCCGAGGAACGCGGCCGCGTTTTGCCGATCACTTCCATGGTCATCGACGTGGGGGCGAGTAGTCGCAGCGAAGTCAAGAAAGATTTGGGCATCCGCCTGGGCGATCCCGTGGCGCCTCTCTCGAGCTTTCGCGAGCTGGCGGTGCCGGATCGTTACATGGCCAAGGCCTTCGACAATCGGGTGGGGATGGCGGGGGCGATTCAGGTCGGACAGTGGATTGGCAAGCGCGGGAGCGTCAATCAGGTGACGGTCGCGGGCACGGTCCAGGAGGAGATGGGCTTGCGCGGCGCGCACACGCTCTTAGGCAAGGTGCGCCCCGACGTGGCCATTCTTTTGGAAGGCCCGCCCGCCGACGACACCTATGGCTTCTCTCCCGGGGAAATGCAGGGCATCCTCGGCGGAGGGGTGCAGATTCGTCTCCATGACAAGAGCGCTTTGCTCTCGCCTCGCTTCACCGATCTAGCGATCGAACTGGCGGAGGAAAAGCGCATCCCTCATCAGGTGGCGGTCCGGCGCTCGGGCGGGACCGATGCCGGGGCCGTGCAACAGGCCCATGGCGGGATTCCCTGCGTGGTCCTGGGCACCCCGGCTCGCTACATTCATTCGCACCACGCCATTGTGGATTTGCACGACTACCGGGCCATGGTGACGCTGGCTTGCGAACTGCTGAGCCAACTGGGCGAAGCCAAGGTGGCAAGTCTCCGGAACTATGTGTAGGGCTAAGGAGATGGGCTCGGAATTCAGCTACCAGCGTCGAGTCGCCTTTTCCGAGACGGACATGGCGGGCATCGTCCACTTCGCTGAGATTTTCCGCTACATGGAGGAAGCCGAACACGCTTTTTATCGTTCGCTGGGATTCTCCGTGCACCCGAAAAAAGAGGGACGTTTTGACGAAAGTGTCGGTTGGCCGCGGGTCAAGGCCTCGGCCGAGTATCGGCGTCCTCTGGAGTTTGAAGAAGTCGTGACGGTCGAGCTTCGGGTCAGCCAAGTGGGGAGCAAGTCCCTCGACCATCGGTTTCTTCTCCGAAAGGAAACGGGTGAAGTGGCCGCCAAGGGCGCGCTCAAGGTGGTTTGTGTCCGGAGGCAACCGGATGGCCCCATGAAGGCGGTCTCTATCCCGGACGAGATTCGTAGCCAGATCATGGTCGCCGAAGCGGCCTCACTAGAAGAATGGGAGGCCCTCACTTGAAACACTTTACAATGAATAGCTGGTTAATTTTCGTGCTGCTAACAGTTGTCTGTTGGGGGCTATACGGGGTCTTTCTGCACAAGGGCCAAGTGGCGATGGGCGATCCGGTGGGCGGTCGACACAAGGCCTTTTTGATCGTGGGCCTGGCCTATTTCCTGGTGGCCGTGCTGGCCCCCGCCCTCATCATGCTGATGCAGGGAATCCAGTTCCGGTTCAGCTCGGGCGGCGTTTGGTTGAGCCTCTTGGCGGGGACGCTGGGAGCGGTCGGCGCGCTGGGCGTTCTTCTGGCTTTCGGAGCGGGGGGCAAGCCGAGCGTGGTCATGTCGATCGTCTTCGGCGGGGCCCCGATTGTGAACGCTTTTGTGGCGGTGGGGGTGGCAGGCGGTTTTGATTTCTCGAGCACGCGGCCTCAGTTCTGGCTCGGCATCCTGTGCGCGGCTGCCGGGGGGTGTCTGGTCTCTTTCTACAAACCTCTGCCCGCCAAGGCGAGCGTTCCGCAGCCGCCGGTGGCCGCGGAGGTGGCGTCCAAACCGGGTGAGTGATCCCCATGGTCTTTCCGTCCCCCCTCTAGACCATGCCGAATCGCCTCGAGTCCCTCCGCTACCTGCTGCGGGAGATCCGCCAGGGGCGCAATACTTTTTACCAACGCAAGCTGTCCGACATCGATTGGGAGGCGGCCGGCGAGTCTTTTGCGGGTTTCCGGCGGGAGGTGCCGTTTACGACCAAGTCGGAAATTCTCGCGGACCAGAAAGAGAGCCCTCCTTTTGGCAACAATCTGACCTACGCCCGAAATCGCTACACCCGCTACTGCCAGACCAGCGGGACCCGCTCCGGTCGGCCTCTTCCCTGGCTGGACACCACGGAGAGTTGGCAGGGGATGTTGGCCTGTTGGGAAAAGGTCTTTGAGGCGGCCGGGGTGCGAGCGGGCGAGCCGGTCATGTTCGCCTTTTCCTTTGGCCCCTTCCTCGGCTTTTGGAGTGCCTACGAGGCGGCCCTCGAGCGGGGCAATCTCTGTCTCCCCGGCGGAGGCTTGTCCGGCCGCTCGCGACTGGATCTGATGGCTCGGACGGGGGCCACGACGCTCTGTTGCACGCCGACCTATGCCCTCCGCCTAGGCGAAGAGGCGGTGGACTACCCGGGGCTTTCGGTGGAATGCGTGATCGTGGCGGGCGAGGCGGGAGGCAGCTTGCCGCTCATTCGCGATCAGATTTCGGAGCGCTGGGGCGGGGCGGCGGTCTTCGACCATCATGGGATGACGGAAGTGGGCCCGGTGACCTACCAAGATGCCGGCCACCCCCATCACCTCTGCCTGATCGAAAGCGCTTACTTCGCTGAAGTCATCGATCCTAAGGACGAGATGCCCGTGGAGGAGGGAGCCGTGGGGGAGCTGGTGCTGACTCCGCTGCGTCGGGTGGGGATGCCGCTGCTGCGCTATCGCACGGGCGATTTGGTCCGGCTGCGGCGAGAAGAGATCGAGGGCTCGCAGCGGATGATTTTTGACGGCGGGATCCTGGGCCGGCGGGATGATATGGAGGTCATTCGCGGCGTGAATGTCTACCCGGGAGCGGTCGAAGAGATCGTGCGCTCTTTCCCCGAGGTGGTGGAATACCAGGTGGAGATCCGGACCGTCCGCGAAATGCGAGAAATGTTTTTGGAAGTGGAGCTTCGCACGGAGTCTCCTGACTTGGTGGCGCGTCGACTGGGAGAAGACATTCGTGATATCCTGGGACTGCGCGCTCATGTGAAGGTGGCTCCGGCGGAGTCGCTCCCACGCTATGAGTTCAAGGCCAAGCGCTGGCGAAGAGATGAGGACGGAAAGAGCGATTCAATTTGAGGAGGTGACCAAGCACTTCGGCCAAGACCGGGTGCTCGATGGCTTATCGCTCACGGTGGCCGCCGGAGAGAGCGTGGCCATCCAAGGTCCATCCGGTTGTGGCAAGAGCACGCTGCTCAATCTGATGGGAGCCCTGGACCGGGCGGATGCTGGCTCGGTCGTGGTGCAGGGAACCGATCTGCAAAGCTTGGACGACAAGGAGCGCACGGTTTTTCGCGGCCAGCATCTGGGCTTCGTCTTTCAACTGCATCACTTGTTGCCGCAATGCAGCGTCCTGGAAAACGCCCTTCTTCCTGCCTTGGCCCAGGGGGCTGCTTCGGAGGAAGTCCTGGAGCGAGCGGAGGGCCTTTTAGGGCGAGTCGGGCTCTCTGCGGAACGGGATCGGCTGGCTTGGAAGCTGAGCGGCGGGGAACGGCAGCGAGTGGCTTTGGTCCGGGCGCTCTTGCATGGGCCTGCCTTGGTGCTGGCGGACGAGCCCACGGGCGCGCTTGATGCCCAGGCGTCGAAGGATGTGGTCGACCTGCTCCTGGAATTGACGAGCGGGCCGGAGCAGACCTTGGTCTTGGTCACCCATGACGCGGAGGTGGCGGCTCGGCTCGATCGGCGGGTGGAACTGCGAGACGGCAAGGTGGTCTCATGAGTATTTGGCGTCTCATTGGCCGGAGCCTGTGGCATTTTCGGGCGGCCCATGCCCTGACCTTGGCCATGGTGGCGCTGGCGGTGGCGGTGGTCATTGGCACGCTCGGGACGGGCGATTCCATCGATGCCGCTTTGCAGGAGCGTTTGGAGAGGCGGGTGGGAGAGCTGAAAAGTGTCTTGGTGACCGGCGATCGCTTCGCCGCCCAGAACATCACCGAACGCTTGCGAGAGAAGGGGGTGGAGGCGGCCGCGCTTTTGGCTCTGACCGGCCATGTCAGCAGGCCGGAGACCGGGCAGCGCCTCAATCAAATCCAGGTCTTGGCGATCGATGCCGACTTCGCCCAAGTTTTTGGCGGAGGGGGCGAGAGCAAGGGTTGGCGGGTCAATCGGGTGCTTGCGGATGCGCTCGGGGTGAAAGCGGGGGATTTTCTCCAATTGTCTTTGCCTAAGCCGAGTTTTTTACCCAAGGACGCGCCGCTTTCGGGTTCGAAATCGATCGAGGAGACGAGTGTCCGTCAGCGCTTGCAGATCGCGGGCCTCTTGGAGCCCTCCACCCATGGGAGTTTTTCTCTCCGGGCGGAACAGCAAGAGCAGCCGACGCTGGTGGGGCCGCTCGGGGAGGTCCAGCGCTTGGCGGAGTTGGAGGGCCAGGTCAATGTGATTGCGACCGCCCAGGAGGAGGGCCAGCGGCTGATCGAGACCTTCCGCGAGGTGCAAACTCCGGAAGACTTCGGGCTGAAGCTCGAGCCGGCCTGGCGCGGGAGCACCCTTCGGATCCAAAGCCAACGTCTTTTCCTGGATGCCTCCTTGGAGCAGGTGCTGCGCGGGACTTTCCCTGAGGGAGAGGCTTCTTTTTCTTATCTGGCAAACGCCTTGGCCAAAGGAGAGGAGGCGGCGCCTTATTCGCTCGTAGCGAGCGCTCCGCCAGGGGTGGGCCCGGTGCCGGAGGGAATTTCGCCCGAGGGGATCGTGATCAATCAGTGGTTGGCCGATGATTTGGAGCTGGGCCTAGGAGACAAACTCGAGATGCGTTTCTTCGCAGTGCAGGAGGACGGGAAGCTGCGCGAGGAACGCGCCGAGTCGGTCGTGGAGGCGATCGTGGCGATGGAGGATGAGGGTCTCCAGGCCGGTTGGGTGCCGGACATTCCAGGCGTCATGGGGACGGAGAATTGTCGCGATTGGGACCCGGGGATTCCTTTTGAGGAAGCGGCCATTCGCGATCAAGATGAAGACTACTGGACGACCTGGGGCGAAACGCCCAAAGCACTCCTCCCCTATGCCCGCGCGCGGGAGTTGTGGGGCAATCGTTACGGGCAACTGACGGAGTGGCGGGTGGCGGAGGCAGACTTCGATGAAGAGCGGCTGCGGCAAGCCATCCAGCGGGAGATCGATCCCGCGGAATTCGGTTTTCTCACGCAGGACACCGAGGAATTGCTGGCGGCAGCGGAGGAGGCCATGGACTTCGGGGGACTTTTCGCCGGGATGAGTGTCTTCCTGGTGGCGGCCGCTCTCATTCTGGTGGGCTTGACCTTTCGCTTTGGGGTGGAGCAGCGGCAGAGCCAGCTGGGCTTGCTGGCGGCGGTTGGCTTCACCCGATGGCAGATTGGCCGCTTGCTGGTGGCGGAGGGTTTGCTGGTGGCTTTTCTGGGCGTTGGCTTAGGGATGATTTTGGCGGCCCCGGTGGCTCAGCTTTTTTTAAGCGGCCTGAATGGGGCCTGGAGTGGGGCCACCGTCGGGATGGAGGTGGCGCTGGTGGTCTCGCAAGCGAGCTTTCTGGCGGGGGCCCTGGCCACCGGGCTGCCCGCGCTCTTGGTGGTGGCTTGGTCGGTTTTCAGGCTTCTGCGCCAGCTCTCTCTGGTGGCGCTTTTGCATGGGGGCGCGCTCACTAGCCAGCCCCAGAAAGCAGGCGCGGCTCGCTGGTCCTGGTGGCTGGCGGCCGGCTTGGCGCTGGGGGCCGCTGGCCTTTTGTTCTCGGGTCGAGGCTCCACGGGGGAGGCCGCAGCGGGGGCTTTTTACGGCGGCGGGATGTTGCTCCTGCTGAGTGCGCTCTTGGGGGCCCGGAGTTGGTGGCGCAGTCAGCCGCGGAAGCCGTTTCTAGGGACGCTTCAGCTGGTGCGAGGGCGGCCCGACCGCGCGCTGGCCGTCTTGGGAATCTCGGCTTTTGGTTTTTTCATGGTGGCTGCGGTGCTGGCTTTTTGGATCAGCTTGAGCGAGGCGGATTCGGCCAGGCCTGGTGGGCCGACGGGGGGCTACCGGTTCTTTGTGGAAACGGCGCTCCCGGTTTTTCCTGATTTGCGCGATCCTTTCGAACGGGATGCGCTGGGGCTGTCGCGGGAAGGCGAGTGGCTGCCGATGCGACTCTTGCCCGGCGATGAGGCGAGCTGCCTGAACCTGGCGCGAGCTCGGCGACCGCAGCTGCTCGGGGTGTCTTCGCGCGCTTTGGAAGAACGCGGGGCTTTTGCCTTTTCGAGCAGTCTGGCAGAGGGAGAGGCCGCGGCCTGGTCGCTTCTGCGGGAAGCGGGGACGGGGGGAGCCGTTCCCGTGGTGGTCGACCAAAACTCAGCTCTCTGGGCCCTGGGTAAGTCGCTTGGCGAAATCGTGGAGCTGCCCGCCGGAGAGGAAACCTTGCGCTTCCAAATCGTGGGTCTTTTGGCGACGTCCATTCTCCAAGGCGCGCTTCTTTTGGATGAACAAGTTTTCCAGGATCTCTTCCCCGCGGAAGCTGGACATCGGGTTTTTCTGGTGGGAGGGGGGGAGGCGTCTTCGGCGAGTGTGGCTTCGCTTTCCCGCGCGCTCGAGGCTTACGGGGCTGAGGTGAGCACGACCCGGGACCGCTTGTTGGCCTACGCCGAGGTCCAGAACACCTACCTCAAGATGTTTCTCCTTTTGGGTGGCTTCGGGTTGTTGCTCGCTTGCGTCGGTTTTCTCGTCCTCTTTCGCAGAAATGTGGTGGAGTTCCGGGGGCAGTTGGCGCTCCTGGAGGGGGTGGGGGTGAGGCGTTCCCGTCTTCAGGCGCTGGTTCACCATGAGCACTTTGGGCTGGTGGCCTGGGGCATCGCTCTGGGGGCGGGGGCCGCTTTGATCGCTGTTTTGCCGGCCGGCTTGGGGGCGCGGGGGGCCTTTCCTTGGCTGCTGGTGCTCCTGGTGATGGCGCTGGTTTTGGTGGGGGGGTATCTGGCGTCGCGTTGGGCCACGGCTCTTTCCTTTCGCCGGAGCTTGCTGCCGTTCTTACGCAATGAGTGATACCAACCTCCAGAATTCACTGGAAGAATGGAGGGGAGGTGATGTGGGGAAGAGGCGCTGAAGCGCGGGGAAGGGAGAGCCGGTGTCTTTCGAGCCAGGCCTGCGTTGCTCCTCGGTTACGGTGCCTGCACCGCGCCCTGGTCGCGCCTTGGTCTGGCCCGAAATCCACTCGGCCATTCTACCAGCCAATTCTGCAGCTTGGTATGAGGTCTTTTCAGTTGACCCGAGACCTCTTTTTCGGGAGGGAGGGGCTCATGAAAAACCTCCTCCCCTTGACTCTCTCCTTTTGGCTGTGTGCGCTTGTGCCTGGATTCTCCCAAGAAATCCTGGAAGCGGATCCGGTGGTGGCGGTGGCCACCCGTTCCTCGGTTCTTTTTGATTACGCCGCGACGACCTCCCCCATCCCGGGCGACACGCTTTACAAGGAAGGGGTCTCCGACTTGGAGGACTTGACCTTCTTGGCGCCCAATGTCTTTGCGAGTGATGCCGGGACGGTCGGTTACGGGGATGTCTATTCCGTGAGGGGCCTTTCGAATACCCCGTTTTTCAGCGATCCGGCGCTCAGCTTTTACGTCGATGGGGTGCCCTACTTCGATGCCTCCACCTTTGTGGGGGGCTTGGACAATGCCAGTTTTGCCCGGGTCTGGACCGGCCCGCAAACCACTCGCTTCGGGGCGGGCGCTTACGGCGGGGTGGTGGAGATCGAGTCCGAGCGTCCTGGCGATACTTGGGGTGGCCGACTTTCCACTGAGGCCGGGACCTACCAACTTTTGGGTGCCAGCGGTTGGGTGGGAGGTCCCTTGATTCCGGGGACCCTTTTCCTCCAGATCGGAGGCCAGTATGAGCAGCGAGACGGCTTTCTTCGCAATAGCGCACTCGGCATTCGGGAAGGCGATCGGGAGCGGGGCGGGGTTTTTGGCTCGCTTCTTTGGAAGGCGGCTCCAGGCTGGGAGGCCGAACTGCAGGCGGGGTGGGATCGCTGGGAGGATGGCGCGCCCGAATTGCAGTCGCTCGCGAGCGCGGACTTCGGTCTGGTGGCCTCCGGGACGCCTGGCCTGATGGAGCGGGAGGCCAATCGAGTCTCGCTTCGGGTGGCCTACGAAGGCGAGGAGTGGGACTTCTCGACCGTTCTGGCTCGACGCGGTTGGGACCTCAGCCCGTATTTGTCCGACCTCGATTTCTCTCCCCTGCCTTTCTTTTCTTCCGGGATCGAGCAAGAGCAGATCGGATGGCTTTCGGAAACGCGGGTCAGCTATCGCCCCGGGGAGGAGGACTTCGATCTGAGCGGAGGGCTCTTTCTCTCGAGCAATGCCACTGAGGGAGTGGGAGTGACCGGGATCGGTCTACCGACACTTTTCGGGATCGTGCCCCTGGAGGAGACGACCACTTTCCGGATCGAAGAGGAGACAATCGCTTTCTACGGCGAGGCAGGTTACCGACCGGTCGAGGCCCTGCGTGTTTTCTTCGGTGCCCGCGTGGACTTGGCCGACAAGGCGCTCAACCGCTCCAAAACGAGTCCTCTCCTTCCTTTCCGCATTCCCGATCTGGCGACCGAGCAAGATTTTGCCGAGTTCAGTCCCAAAGCGGGCTTCACTCTGGAAGCTTCCGAGGAGTGGACGGTCTTCAGCAATTTTGGCGTGGCGCACAAACTGGGTGGCTACAGCGCTTTTGCGAATTCGGAGGCTTTGGCTGAATTCGATACCGAACGGAATTGGTTTGTGGAATTCGGCGTGCAGGGGACGCTGCTCGACGGTCGGCTGCGAGCCGGCCTGACCGCTTATCATTACTGGGTCGAGGACTATCAGGTGGAGCGCCAATTCAGCGCCACGGATTACTTCATTGCCAACGCGGAAGAAGTCAGTTCGCTCGGGGCCGAGCTGCAAGTGGATTTCACTCCTTTCAACCAAGGGAATGCTCTCGATGGCCTCGGGTTTGAGTTGTCGGTCGGGGTGAATCAGACCGAGTTTGAGAGTTATCGTGACCCGGTCACGGGCGCGGACCTGACGGGCAATCGAGTGCCCTATGCCCCGGCCTTCGACGCCTACCTCGGAATCCGCTACCAGCACCCCTCCGGCGTTTTTGCCCGGGTTGGCCTGCGGGGAGTGGGGGACACTTGGTATGATGATTTGGAAACACCGCTGGCTGAGGAGCCAGCTTATGCCCTGGTGAGCGCGCAAGTGGGCTTCGCCCAGGAGGCCTTCGAGGTCGTCCTTTTCGGTGAGAATTTGACCGATGAGGAGTATTTCACCAATCGCAATGTGACCTTGCCCGGAGGGGTCGGATCGATCGGCACCCCGGCCATGGCGGGTGTGCGGACGACCTTTACTTTCTGAGCCTGATACCAACCTCCAGAATTCACTGGAAGAATGGAGGGGAGGTGTTGTGAGGAAGAGGCGCTGAAGCGCGGGGAAGGGAGAGCCGGTGTCTTTCGAGCCAGCCCTGCGTTGCTCCTCGGTTACGGTGCCTGCACCGCGCCCTCACCGCGCCTTGGTCTGGCCCGAAATCCACTCGGCCATTCTACCAGCCAATTCTGCAGCTTGGTATGAGACGGGGCGAGCGGCTATCAAAAAAGCGGTTGCGAGCATTTCTGCCCGCCGCTATACATCGCGCTCTCGCTTTTCGGGCGATCCGGAAAGGAGCGGTAGCTCAGTTGGTTAGAGCGCCGGCCTGTCACGCCGGAGGTCGCGGGTTCGAGTCCCGTCCGCTCCGCCACCCCCTCTCGAGTGGGGGACAGCCGCCTTTTTTTAGAGGGAGAATCATTGCAGGAGGCCGCTCTCCCTTTTATAGCCACCTCGTCCTATGTCGAATTCTCCCCTGCTGGAAATCTGCCCGGCTTGTCAATGTGAGCTGGACTTGAGTGCCTGCGATCTTTTGGAGGACATTGTTTGCCCTCAATGCGACTACGCCTTCACGGCCCGCACCCAGTTGGGACCCTACCGTTTGAAGTCGCTTTTGGGGGAAGGGGGATTGAGCAAGGTCTACTTGGCCGAGGACGAGACCCTGGGGCGGACGCTGGCGCTCAAGGTCCTCTCGGCGGAGTTCGCGAAAAACGAGTCCTGGGTCACCCAGCTCGAGAAGGAGGCTCGGATCACCGCCTCCATCAGCCACCCCAACGTGGTCCAGGTCTATTCGGCGGGGTCAGCGGACGGGAAGCACTATGTGGCGATGGAGTTGATCGACGGCGGGACGCTCCATGATTTGATTGAAGAGAAAGGCCACTTGGAGGCCAAGGAGCTGGTTCCAATCGCGGTCGATCTCATCGATGGCTTGAACGCGGCTCACGAAAAGGGCCTGATTCATCGCGACATCAAGCCAGGCAATATTCTCATGGCAGCGGATGGTTCGGCCAAGATCGTGGACTTCGGTTTCGCTCTCCTGGCGGCCACCGAAGAAGACCAGCAGGAGGAGCTGTGGGCGACTCCCTTTTATGTCCCGCCCGAGAAACTGGAGGGCGAACCAGAGGACTTTCGCTCGGATCTTTTTAGCCTGGGGGCGACGCTGTTTCATGCGGTGACCGGAGAGCCTCCTCACCAGGAGGGAAGCGACTCCATCAGCGCGCTGCGCGAGGCCAAGAAGAAGCCTGCGCGGGTCCGGGAGAAACGTCGAGCGGTCCCTCTGATCTTGGCCAAAGCGATTGAGAAGATGATGGCTTGGTCGCCTGACGGTCGCTACCAAAGCTACCGAGAGGCCCGCCGCGCCATCCAGCAAAGCGGGCGCGGTCAGCTGAGTGCCGCTTCCACTGGCGGCGGCCAAGAGGCGACGACTGCCACCCCGTCCCAGGCGCCCGCGCGTCCTTTTCCTCTGCTGCCGGTCTTGGCGGGCGTGGCCTTGCTCGGGGCCCTCGCGACGGTCCTTCTGGTGCAAGGCGGGAAGAAGGAGGAAGGCCCAGGGCAGGCTGGCCCTTCGGGTGAATCCCGTCTGGCAGTCGATCGCGAGCGTTCCGGAGCGGTCGGGGCCCAGTTTCTTGAAAGCCAAGAGCTTTTGCTAGCCGGCCAGTTCGAGGAGGCAGAAAAGGCAGCCTTAGAATTGGCCCGGGACGAAGAAGCTTCCGCTCCGATTCCCGCCCGGGCGGCCTTGAACGCGGCCCTGGCGGCTTACCTGTCCGGGGACGGCGATGGCGCCATGAAGCACCTCGAACTGCTGCGCTCGGTGAACCAGTCGGGAGCCGCCATGGACGCCCGTCTTTATGACCTCTTGGATTGGACCCAGCGACAGCTTCTGGAAGGGGGCTTGCCGGACCCGGACCTCGTCGCTTCTTTGCCAGCAGATTCCCTGCGCCGTTTTGCTTTCCTCGCTCTCGGGCTCCATTGCTGGGAGGCGGAGCAATTTCTCCGAGGAGAAGCCTTTTTGGCTGCCTTTGCGGAAGCGGACTTTGGGGGAAGCGATTCCTGGGTCGGGAAATTTCAAGCCCTGGCAGAACCTTACCTCAAAGACGCGGTTACCCTGGAGGAGTGGGAGGAGGCCGAGTTGTCCGCTTCTCCGGAAGAGGCGCTGGAAGAGTTCGCGGCGCTCAAGACGGCTTACAATCGATTGCTGACCAAGGGAGCGGCTCCTCGGAAGCTTGGGGAGACCTTGTCTGCGTTCGAGTCGGCTCTCAAAGAACAACAAAAGGCCGCCAACGAGAAGGAGGCCTCTCGCATGGCGAGAGCCGTTCGGGAGGAATTGGCCGGCTTGCGAGATCCCTGGGAAGCGGCGGTGGCTGCGTATGCCGAAAACTGGGGGCTGGGGGAGGCCTTGGCTGTCTTGCAGGCGGGAGAAGCGGAAAGCCGAGAGGCCCAGGCTGCCCTGGCGACCTTGGAGTCCTTCTTTCAAGAAGCAGGTGGTTATCTCGAAGGCATGGAAGGGTCTCTCAAGCGTTATGGGTATAGCGGTCGACTCATGAAGAGTGAGACAGCCATCGCCGCGGAGGGGATGGAGGGAGTCCGGATCGAGGAAGGGGAACTACGGTTCATTCTATCCGGTCGAAGCCTCTCTTTTCCGGTGGAGAAAGTTCCGGCTGCCCACTGGGCCGCCATGAGTCAAGACATCATTCGGCGAATCCCCTCCTCCGAGGAGCTGCTCCAGCTTCGGGCCGCTCATGTCAGCTTCCTGCTGGCTCATGGAGTGCAGGGTGCCTTGTTGGAAGCGCAGTTGTTGGCCTTGGATGACCCGGAATTTCGAGACCGCTGGGCAACCGTGGCTCCCGTTTTCAAGTAACCTGAGGAAGTGAGGATGTCCGACGACGATAAAAAAACCGATCGCCCCGATCCCGAAGAAATGAGCCGCAAGCTGCAGGAGTTTCTTAAGAGCAACTTTGGGGGCAATGTGTTTTCCTTTGCTGGAGGACCGCCATCCTCTGCGACCAAAGAAGCCAAGAGTCCTCCACCAGTCGAAGAAGAAGAGGGTTACAACATTTTTGATTTCAGTCTCCGCCCACGCGATGTCAAAGCGCACCTCGATCGCTTTGTCATCCGCCAGGATGACGCCAAGAAGGCGCTCAGCATCGCTGTCTGCGATCACTACAATCATGCGAAGATCGTCCGTAAGATGGAGGAGGAGGACCCTGAAGCGGCCCGGGAGATCGAATTTCACAAGCAGAACGTCATCATCTTGGGGCCGACCGGGGTGGGCAAGACCTACTTGGTGAAGCACATCGCCGAGCTGATCGGCGTTCCTTTTGTGAAAGCCGATGCCACGAAATTCAGCGAAACCGGCTACGTGGGGGCAGACGTCGATGACCTGGTGAGGGATTTGGTCAAAAAGGCCAACGGAGACGTCGACCTCGCCGAATATGGAATCATCTACATTGATGAGGTCGACAAGCTGGCTTCCCAAGCCAGCCAAGGCGCCCGTGATGTCAGCGGGCGAGGGGTGCAGACCACCTTGCTCAAGCTCATGGAAGAGACCGAGGTCGCTTTGCGCAATCCCATGGACATCCAATCGCAGATGCAGGCCATGATGGAGATGCAGCGCGGCGGCGCCAAGTCAAAGAAAGACACCATCAACACGCGGCACATTCTCTTCATCGTGAGTGGAGCCTTTTCCGGTCTCAATGAGATCGTGACCAAGCGTTTGCGCAGCGGAGAGATCGGCTTTGGGGCTCGCACTTCGACGGGGCCGGAGGCCTCTGAGGTCTTTCGCCATTCCAGCACTCAGGATTTTATCGATTATGGCTTTGAGGCGGAATTCATCGGCCGACTGCCAGTGAGGGTGGTTTGCGATCCGCTCAAGGCCCGAGATTTGTTCGAAATCATGAAGACTTCCGAAGGGAGTTTGATTCGGCAATACGAACGAGAGTTTTCCGCTTACGGAATCAGTGCGGTCTTCGATGAGGAGGCGCTTCATCTGATCGCGGAGCGCGCCGTGGGGGAGAACACGGGGGCCCGTGGATTGGTGACGGTTTGCGAGCGGCTTTTGCGCGACTACAAATTCGAGCTGCCGGGGACTTCGGTGAACGAGATTTTGATCAACCGTTGGTTTGTAGAGAATCCGCACGAAGCGATTGAGGAGTATCGCCGCAAAGGGGCGGAGGTCTGCCTTGGCAAAGTCCGCGAAGAAATGGAAATCTATGCCCGCAAATTTGAGGAAAAATATGGAGTGAAGCTTCTTTTTCAAGACGACGCGGTCGAAGTGTTGTCGGAAAAGGCCCTCTCTGACAACCTCAGCGCCATGCAGCTGGGGGAACACTTGTTCAAGGACTACCAGTTCGGCCTCAAGTTGATCCAAAAGAACACGGGGCGGGAAGAGTTTGTCATCGATCGCGCGGCCATTGAAGATCCTGAGGGCACCCTTAGCCGCTGGGTGGTGGAATCCTACAACCGTGCGGAAGCTCCTAGAATGGAGCCTTGAGGCGTGGCCCGGATCGAGTATCCACGGGAAGTGTCCCAGGTCATCGCGGCCTTTCGGAATCTTCCGGGGGTGGGCCCCAAGAGTGCCGAGCGGATGGCCTTGTGGCTCTTGGATAGCCAGCGAGCGGATGTTTTGGAAATGACGCGCGCCTTTTCCGAGGCGGCCGAGGTCATTGCGATTTGTCCGCGGTGCGGGTTTTTTCAGGGTCGGGAAGAATGCCTCAATTGTTCGGAGCGCCCCCAAGAAAGCAGCACTCTCTGCGTGGTGGAAAGGGCTTCGGATGTCATTGCCATGGAGCGGACGGGCGCTTTCAAGGGCTCCTATCATTGCCTGGGTGGGAAGCTCTCGCCTCTGGATCACATCGGGCCAGAGGAGTTGCGGATTCCAACCTTGGTCGAGCGCATTCGCGAAGGCGGAGTGAGCGAGGTGATTTTGGCGACCGGCTCGGACGTAGAAGGAGAGGCGACCGCCAACTACCTCTTCGAGTTGCTCGCGCCGGAGCCCGTCACTGTGACACGTTTGGCGCAGGGCATGCCCGCAGGGGGAGGCTTGGAATCGGCCGATGACTTGACGCTTTTGCGGGCTTTTGCCAATCGGCGGTCCCTGGAGCGAGAATGATTGCACCCACCTCACTTCTGGCTACCCTTTACACTGAATGTCTTGTCGAATTGATCCCGGACTCCATCAGGAGAAAAAGCCTGACTGGATCAAAGTCCGCCTTCCGAACAACCCGGTTTTTTGGTCGACCAAGGGACTGGTGTCCGATCTTCGCCTCCACACAGTCTGCGAAGAAGCCCAGTGCCCCAACCGTTGGGAGTGCTGGGGCCAAGGCACTGCGACCTTCATGATCGCGGGAGACCGCTGCACCCGGGCCTGCGGCTTCTGCGCCGTCAAAACCGCGCGCCCCATGGCTCTGGAAGAAGACGAGCCGATCCGCGTGGCTGAAGCCACTCGCCGGATGCGTCTGCGACACGTCGTCATCACAGCTGTGGCCCGAGATGACGTCAAAGACGGAGGGGCGGAACACTTTGCCCAAACCATCGAGGCGGTTCGATTCGTCAATCCGGGAATCATCATTGAAGTCCTGGTGCCCGACTTCAATGACCGGGATTGGGCCCTCGAAAAAGTTATGGAAGCCCGCCCCCATATTTTCAATCACAACCTCGAGACAGTAGAGCGCTTGACGCCCTTGGTGCGCAGTCGCGCCAAATACCAACGTTCCTTGACCGTCCTGCGCAAAGCGAAAGAAATGGCAGGCGGCAAGGTCGCCACCAAAAGCGGAATCATGCTGGGGCTGGGCGAGAAGGACGACGAGATTCTCAAGGTAATGGACGATTTGCTCGCGCATCAGGTCACTGTCTTGACGATGGGCCAATATCTCCGACCCAGCCAAAAGCACCTCCCGGTAGTCGAGTATGTCAGGCCGGAGAAATTTGATGAGCTGAAAGAGGTCGCTCTCCACAAGGGGTTCCGTCATGTGGCCTCTGGCCCTCTCGTTCGGAGTTCCTACCACGCGGGCGACTTCAAGCCCGAAGAAGATCTGATCGACGCCATCGAAGAGGAGGCCAAGGAAGCGAAGAAGGAAAGCAAGCCAGAAGCAGCCGTCGCTTAAAACCAATCGGCCGGAATCCAGTCGCTGGTTTTGGTTTGTTCAATCGATCGACGTGCTCAGCCGGGGGGCGGTTCTGGCACACTACCGAAGAGACGATGACACAGGCAATCGACGCGCTGTCCCTCTCTTCTTCTTGCCCGCCTGAGAATTCTTTTCTCTACCAGCTTGCTATCAGCGGCTCCATTCCAACATGCGGAGAATGGGGGCCTCGGCCTTCCTTCGAATCTCTTCGGGGATTTCCACCTGAGGACGGAGATCCTCGAGGCAGGCGTGGAGTTTTTCGACGGTGTTCATTTTCATGAAGCGGCAGTCGGCGCAGGCGCAATTGTCGGTGGGGCCGGCGATAAGATTCTTCTCCGGAACCTCCTTGCGGATGCGATGGAGCATGCCGGACTCGGTCACCACGATAATATTCTTTTGAGGGGAATCCCGGCAGTAGTCGATCATCTTTTCCGTGCTGCAAACCTCATCTGCGAGAAGCCGGACGGCGTAGGTGCATTCGGGATGAGCGACCACTGAGGCGTCCGGGTGCTGGTCCTTGATTAGTTGGATGCTGTCACGGGTGAATTCCACATGCACATAGCAAGAACCCTCCCAGAGAGTCATTTTCCGACCGGTTTTTTCCATGACCCAGGCGCCTAGATTTTGGTCGGGCACGAAGAGGATATTGCGCTCCTCGGGGATCTTCTGGACAATTTTGAGCGCGTTGCCGCTCGTGACGATGACGTCGGAGAGCGCCTTCACTCCGGCGCTGCAATTGATGTAGGCGACGACGTAATAATCCTGGTCCTGGTGCTCCTGGAGAAAGGCCTCCAACTCGGGGGCGGGGCAGGATTCCTCGAGCGAGCAGCCTGCCTCCACCTCGGGAATGACCACCGTCTTGGCTGGGTTGACGATTTTGGCGGTTTCCGCCATAAAGTGGACCCCACAGAAGACGATGACGTCGGCATCCGCCTCTTTGGCCCGGTAGGAAAGACCAAGAGAGTCTCCCACGTAGTCAGCCAAGTCTTGGATGGGTCCGATCTGGTAGTTGTGAGCCAGCAAGACCGCCTTCCGCTCGTCTTTAAGACGGAGGATTTCCTGTCGAAGATCGAGTTGATTCAGGACCATGTAGGCAAAGCGGGCTGGGAAGGCAGAAACGGGGGAAAGACGGTAGCTGGAAGTCTTTACGAATCAAGACCCTTGGCCCTACAAAGGAAAAGCGCTGGGGGAGAGCCCACCAGCGCTTTTCCGAAAAGAGATTAGATCTGAAAGGCTTAGCTCGCGGAACCGACCGGTTTGGGAGCGCTTGAGGAGGCCGCCGCGGCGGCCTTCTTGGCGGCCGCTCCTACGGTAGAGCGACCCGTAAAGGCAGCTCCTTCTTCGATCGAGAGGACCGAAGCCTGGACGTCACCATTCAATTCGGAGTTCGACTTGAGCTCACAGCGGTCGGTCACAGTGACGTTGCCTTCGACCTTGCCGAAAACGCTCACGCTCTTGACCTTGATTTCCCCTTTGACGTCAGCGTTTTCGCCCACCGTCAGGTTCCCATCGGAGATGATTTCTCCTTCAATCACGCCATCGATTACGAGATCGTTGGAAAACTTGAGCGAACCTTTGATTTCGACGTCGCTCGAGAGGATGTTTTTGGTGGCAGTCATAGTGGAACGAGTGGTTTCAGAGTTGCCGGTAGGCGCGCGGTAGCTGGAGGTGGAGGATGGAGATGGTGCGGAGGGACGAGTCGTCTGGAGCAAGGTGTCCGGATTTTTCGAGTCGTCCTGCTTGTTGCCGATGATTTTCTCTAGCACAGCCGCGGCTTAGTGGGGTCGGCCATCATTGTCAAACGTTTTTGCGCCTTTTACCCCTTTTGCCTAGAACGAAGGCTCACGGAACCGGAAAAACCCCAAATTTCCAAGCCCCAATTCGTTGACCAAGAGGCGATCCTGTCGTTCACTCTCGTTCAGTCTTTACCCCCGCGAAACGAGCCGAAAATGATCGGAAACGGAGTGTTGGAGATTGAGAAGGACCTCATACAATTTCAATGGCTGATCAGACACCGAAGGACGCACCGGAGAGAGACGAAGAGAACAAACTAGAGAAAGTCGACCAGGGTTACGACGCCTCCCAGATCGACAAGCTGGAAGGCCTGGAGGCGGTCCGCAAGCGGCCGGGGATGTATATTGGCGATCCCGATCTCCGGGGGCTCCATCACTGCGTTTTTGAGGTGCTCGACAACTCGATCGATGAGCACCTGGCGGGGTATTGTCAGCTCGTCACGGTGACCATCAATGTGGATGGGTCGATCACCATCACCGACGACGGGCGAGGCATCCCGGTCGACATCCATCCCAAGTTCGGCATCCCGGCCGTCGAACTCGTCCTGACCAGTCTCCATGCGGGCGGCAAATTCGGGCAGGGAGCCTACAAATACTCCGGGGGACTGCACGGAGTCGGCGCCAAGTGCGTCAACGCCCTCTCCGATTGGTTCAAGGCCGAGGTGCACCGCGATGAAAAAGTCCACTCCATCACCTTCGAGCGCGGCAAAACCTCGAAGCCCTTGGAAGTCGTCGGCAAGGTCCCTAAAGGCCAGACCGGCACCATCATCACCTTTTTCCCGGACGCGACCATTTTCACTGACTCGATCGAGTTTGAGTTCGATCGCTTGGCCAAGCGGCTGCGGGAACTCGCTTTCCTCAATCCGGGCCTTACGATCGAGTTGGCGGATGAGCGACCGGAGTCAGAAGCCAAGTCGACCTTCTACTATGCCAAAGGAATCGAAGAGTTTGTGGCTCAACTGGGCGAGAACAAGACTCTGGTTCACCCTGATCCAGTGGTCCTACGCGGCAAGCGTGAGGTGGAGGTCGACTACGATGGGAAAATCACCAAAGACGATGTCTTCGCAGACGTCGTTTTCCAATACAACGACAGCTACCAGGATCAAATTCTTTGCTATGCCAATAGCATTCCCAATGCGGACGGTGGGACCCACCTGACAGGCTTCCGGGGGGCTCTCACCCGGTCCATCAATCAATACGCCAAATCCAATAAGATTCTCAAAGACAAGGATCCGGCGCTCAGCGGGGATGATGTCCGCGAGGGCTTGGTGTGCGTCATCAGCATCAAGATGCCCAACCCTCGGTTCAGTTCCCAAACCAAGGACAAATTGGTCAATGCGGAGATCGAAGGCGTGGTCAGCTCCATCGTCTATGAGGGGCTCCAAACCCACTTTGAGGAGAACCCCAATCTCGCGAAGACCATTATCGATAAGGCGGTCAACGCAGCCCGGGCGCGGGAGGCCGCGCGCAAAGCTCGCGAGACGGTCCGGAAGTCGGTGCTCTCAGGAGGGGGCTTGCCTGGCAAGCTGGCTGACTGCTCCGAACGCGATCCCTCCAAATCCGAAATTTACATCGTGGAGGGCGATTCTGCGGGCGGCTCGGCCAAGTCGGGTCGCAACCGCACCACGCAAGCGATTCTCCCGCTTCGGGGCAAAGTGATCAATGTGGAGAAGGCAAGATTGCATCGCGCTCTCCAGAACAAGGAAATCCAAGCCATGATTACGGCCATTGGAGCGGGCATTGGAGAAGGCGACCAGGAGGGAGCTTTCAACATCGAGAAAGTGCGTTACCACAAGGTCATCATCATGACGGATGCGGATGTCGATGGCTCACACATCCGCACGCTCTTGCTGACTTTTTTCTGTCGCCACATGCCCGAGCTGGTCCGGGAGGGCTACCTCTACATCGCCCAGCCTCCTCTCTACAAAGTGACCCGCAAAAAGCGGGAGGAGTATGTCGCGGACGATGCCGATCTCAATCGAATTCTGATCTCTTTGGGGTCGGATGACATTTATCTCCGAAAACCTGGAACAGAGAGTCAGGTCGACCCTGATTTGCTGGCAAGTGTTTTGGAGGTGCTGGCGCAGATGAAGCGTTACACCAGGACCCTGGAGGGCCATGGAGGCGATTTCCGGGAGTTCCTAGCGGCCGCGGACGGGACTCACTTGCCGGAATACTTGGTCCGCATCCGAGAGGGCAATGCCGAGGAAATCAAATATTTCCTTCACGAGCGGGACCTCTTGCTCTTTGCAGAAGACAACCGCGATTTGCAGCTCTTCCAGGAAGAATTGAGCGACGAAGAAGTGGAAACGTTCCGACAAGAGTATGGCAGTATGCCACGGCGGGCCGTGAAGTATGAGCTGCACGAGGCGGCCGCCCTAGAGAAGCTTTTGGAGCGCTTGCGGGAGTTTGGGGTTGAGACGGAGCCCTTCTTTTCCGACGACCAGCCGATTTACGAACTGGCCGAGGGAGGGGGAGCAGAGGCGGAGACCCTTCCAGTGTTCAATCTCTTCGAAATTCTGGATCGCGTCTTGGAAATTGGCCGCAAGGGCATGCGCATCCAACGCTTCAAGGGGCTGGGTGAAATGAATGCCAAGGAGCTTTACTCGACCACCATGGACCCCGAACAACGCAAACTGCTTCGGGTCCGCTTAGACGAGGAAAACCAGATCGAAGCGGATAAGATGTTTGATATTCTTATGGGTGATATCGTGGAACCGCGGAAGCGTTTCATCGAAGACAATGCGCTCAATGTCCAGAATCTGGATGTGTGAGCAAAGAGGGGAGTAAGAGGAGATTGAAATGTCACAGGAGATCGTAAAATCCATCAACGTCGCCGACGAGATGTCGAAGTCCTTTTTGGACTATTCGATGTCCGTCATCATTTCTCGCGCTCTTCCAGATGCGCGAGACGGGCTGAAGCCATCACAACGTCGCATCCTGTATGCGATGCATCATGACCTCTCGCTCACGGCGTCCAAGGCGCACCTGAAATGCGCGCGGATCGTGGGGGACACCATGGGGAAATACCATCCCCATGGGGATGCGGCCATCTACACCACCTTGGTCAATATGGCGCAACCCTGGACCATGCGGGAACGCTTGGTGGACGGGCAAGGCAATTTCGGCTCGGTGGAAGGGGATGCCCCTGCGGCCATGCGGTATACCGAGGCAAGAATGGCGCCTTTGGGTTCGGCCATGATGACGGATATCGATAAGGAAACCGTCGATATGCAGACCACCTACGATGAGCACTCGGTCGAGCCGGTCGTGCTCCCCGCGTCCATCCCCAATCTTCTGGTGAATGGGGGCACGGGCATTGCCGTGGGCATGGCCACGAATATTCCCTCCCACAATCTTGGGGAAGTCATCGATGGGGTGTGCGCTCGCATCGAAAATCCCAGCCTCACGGTCGAAGAGCTCAAGACCCACATCCTGGGCCCCGATTTCCCGACCGCCTGTGAAATCCGAGGTTACAAGGGAATCGATCACTACTTCCGCACCGGACGTGGGAGCGTGAAAATGCGCGGTGTCATGGAGGTGGAGGAGTCGACCTCGGGGGCAGCCACCATCACCATCCGCCAAGTGCCCCATGGGGTGAACCGCGCGGTTCTCCAGCAGCGGATCGCCGAGTTGGTGAAAGAGAAGATCCTGACGGAGATCGCCGGTATGCGAGACCTCTCGGACGAGGAAACCCGCATCGAGATCACCCTCAAACGGGACGCCCGCCCGCAGGTGGTGGTGAACCAGCTTTTCAAATTGACTGCCATGGAGACCTCTTTCGGGGTCAATATGCTGGCGATTCATGAGCGCCGTCCGAAGCAGCTTTCGGTCATGGATGCGGTGGACGCCTTCATCGATCACCGCCGCGAAGTCATCATCCGCCGGACTCGCCATCTCCTGGGCAAGGCCGAAGATCGGGCCGAGAATCTCGAGGCCTATTTGTTGGCGCTGGGCCACCTCGATGACTTCATCCGGATCATCCGGGAGTCCCGCAACCGCGATGAAGCCCGCGAGAAGGTCAAAGCCTATACCTTTTCTTCCGAAACCGCCGAGCAGCTAGGTGTGCTTCTCCGCGGCCAACCCAGCATTCAAGGAGAGCGCTACCTTTTCACCGATCGTCAGGTCAATGCCATCCTCGAACTCCGGCTCTACCAACTGACAGCGCTCGAGCAGGATAAGATCAAAGCGGACTACGACGGGGTTCTCGAGGAAATCAAAGACTACCTGGACATCCTCGCGAAAGAGTCCCGGGTGCTGGCAATCATCAAAGCGGAGTTGCTCGAGATCAAAGAGAAGTATGCCACGCCCCGCCGCTGCCCGATTCTCCCGGATGAGGGAGAAATCGCGATGGAAGACCTCATCGCAAACGATGGCTTCATCGTGACGCTCAGCCACCGCGGTTACGTCAAGCGGACCCTCGGGAGTGAATACCGCGTCCAGGGCAGGGGAGGCAAGGGGGTCAAGGGGATGACCACCCGCAAGGCTGACGATCCCGAGGAGCAGGATTTTGTGGAACGTCTTTTCTCAGCCCAAGCGCATGACTACCTCATGTTTTTCACCAATAGGGGGCGGGTCTATGTGGAGCGGGTCTATGAAATCCCGGAGGCGCCTCGCTCCGCGCGGGGAAGGAGTATCCGCAATGTCCTGAACTTGCAGCCGGAAGAGAGTGTGGCGGCCGTTCTACGTTTGGAATATCGCACCAACGAGGAAGGGGAAGACGTGACCTTTTCCGAAGACGGCGGGAACGTCTTGTTCGCCACGCGGAGCGGGAAGGTCAAAAAGACCAGTCTGTATGACTTCAAAAACTACCGCAAAGACGGGATCATCGCCATCAAGTTGGAGGAAGGGAATGAATTGATCGGGGTGCAACTGACTAGTGGGAGCAACGAAGTGGTTTTGATCACGAGTGGAGGATTCAGTCTTCGCTTTCACGAGGAGCAGGCCCGACCGATGGGACGCGCCACTGCGGGGGTGCAAGGCATTCGACCAGTGGGGGAAGATCGTGTCATTGGGTTGGCCTTGGTTTCAGAGGAGTCCAAGCTTTTGGTAGCTTCGGAGAATGGCATTGGGAAGCGAACCGATTTCAGCGAATACCGGGCGCAATCTCGAGGCGGCAAAGGCATCATCACCATGAAATGCACCGACAAAACGGGCCCGGTGGTGGGAGCCGTCGCCGTGGGCCAGGAGGAAGAACTCATGCTCATGACCAATGGCGGCCAAAGCATTCGCATCAGAGTGGCGGATATTCGGGAGACCGGTCGCAATGCCCAAGGAGTCAAGTTGGTGACCCTTTCTGAAGGCGAGAAGCTACAAGACATCGCTCCCGTGGTGGCCGATGAGGCCGTCGATGAGATCGACGAGATGAAGGACGCCGCTCCCGAAGAATCTGCCGAAGAATGAAGCTAGCGCGATGCGGCGATGGCCCAGAAATCTTCCATTCTCTCCAAGGGGAAGGGCGGCATACCGGTCGCCCGAGCGTGTTCGTCCGCCTTTCCGGCTGCAACTTGCACTGCAGCTGGTGTGACACCGCTTACACTTGGAATTGGAAAGAGTTCGATCAGGAAAAAGAGAGCTACGAGATGAGCGTGGCAGACTTGGCGAGCCGAATTCGTTCTTACGGATGTCGCAATCTGATTTTCACCGGAGGAGAGCCTCTCGTGCAACAAAGCGAGTTAGGACAGCTTTGGCCCCTGCTGGGGGGGGATTTCCGGGTGGAGTTTGAGACCAACGGCACCATCCGACCGAGCGAGGTCACCGAAGGGCGGGCTGACTACTATGCGGTCTCCCCAAAACTGGCGAACTCTGGCAACCGGGAAGAGGTTCGGCAACGGGAGAGGGCTTTGCGTTTCTTCGCGGAAAGCCGGAAGGCGGATTTCAAGTTTGTCATCGCGAGCGAAGCGGATTTTTCGGAAGTGGAGAAACTCCGCAGTGAGTTGGGCTTGGAGGCGGAGCGGATTTTCCTTATGCCAGAAGGCACGATGCTGGAGGCGCTCGACGAGAAATCCGAGTGGGTCAGTGAGCTGTGTCTCCAGCATGGCTACCGCTTTTCTGACCGACTGCATGTTCGCTTGTATGGGAGCAAGCGCGGGGTGTAGGCTCCCGCGGACACCATGAACTTCGGCGATCTTCGAGGCATTCTTCAGTATGTCCCCTACTTTCGGGACCAGACCTTTGTGGTGGCCTTGGATGGTGGGGTGGCGGCTTCGGAGAACTTTTCCAATGTGCTGTTGGATTTGGCGGTTCTCCATTCGCTCAATATGCGCGTGGTCTTGGTTCATGGCGCGGGCTGGCAAATGGCGCGGTTGGCGGAAGAACGGGGCCAGACGCTTTCCAATGCGGACGGGACCGGACCGACCGATCTGGAGACGATGGAATTGGCCTCCGACGCCATCCCCCGTCTTTCCAATCGCCTTTTACAAGGGCTGCAAATCGTCAAACTGCGGGCCGTGATGGCCAATGTCCTGACGGCCCATCCGCTGGGGGTGGTCAAAGGAATCGATTACCAACGCACTGGCAAAGTCGGCAAAGTGGACGCGCTCGCCTTGCGGACTTTTCTGGACCAGGGGATGATTCCGGTGATCCCCCCTTTGGCAGCCGACCACCAGGGGCAAAGTCTGCGACTGAATTCGGACCAGGTGGCAGCCGATGTGGCGGTGGCCCTCCAGGCCCACAAGATTCTCTATCTGAGTCGCGAGCCCGTCTTGGACGCGGACGAGCGAGGGCGCTTGCCTCAGCTCTCGGTGGAGGAGGCCTTGGAGATGGCCAAGCAGGCAAAGGAGCCGCTCACCTCGCGGCTGCGCCTGGCGGCCTTGGCTTGTGAACGTGGGGTCTCTCGGGTGCATTTTGTGGATGGCATGCAGAACGAGGCGCTCTTGGCCGAGCTTTTCAGCAACGAGGGAATCGGCATGATGATTCACGCCGATGAGTATCTAGGCATCCGCCCGTTGCGAGAAAGTGATGTTCCCGAGCTTCTGGCTCTCATTCATCGCTCCGTGGAGAATGACACCCTGGTGCGACGCACACAGGAGGATGTGTTGCGTCGGATCGAGGACTACTTTGTGGTCGAGATCGATGGCAATGTGGTGGGGAGCGCCGCTCTCCATAAGTCGATCGACGAGGGGATAGGGGAGGTGGCTTGCCTCTACATCAAAAAGAGTCACGAGAACCGAGGCTACGGCCGGGCCTTGCTCCGATTTGCGGAAAAGGAAGCGCGGGAGGCGGGCCTCTCACGCCTGGCGGCACTGAGCGTAGGGGCCAAGGACTTTTTTGAGCGGCACGGATTTGCGCTCGCAGGCCTGGAAGCTCTGCCTGAAAAGCGCCGACGCTTGGCCCAAGAGAGCAGTCGGAATGCTCACGTGCTGGTGAAAAAACTCTAAAGAAGCTGTTTGGGGAGGCATGGGAAAACGAAGAAACCGTCGCCGGAGATGGACCTGGCTTTTTTTGCTGCTGCCAGGGGCCTATCTGGCGTATCCCTACCTGACCTTGCTGGCCTTCCAACAGGCGCTCGAAAAGAAGGACAGCGCGGCCCTCGAGCGGATGGTGGATTTCCCGGCCGTGCGCGCGTCTCTGCGCTCTCAGTTGGTCAGTGAGGAGGCCCTGCCGCCGCCCTCTGAAGAGGAATCACTGCTCGGCAGGTTTGGTCGCGCCTTAGAAGGGCTGGCCAATCGGACCAAAGACCATTTCATTACCACCCTCATCACGCCGGAGGGCTTTCCCAAGCTCTATCGAATATCGCAAAAGGGAGTCCTCCAACCCCAAGTGGAGAAGGCCTTCTTCGTGAGTCCGACTCGCTTTCAAGTCATCGTGGATGGGACAACCACTTGGATGACTTGGGAGAGGGGGCGCTGGCGAATCACCGATATGAAAGTGCCGGAGCGCTATCGCTGAAGCGAGTCGAGTTTCGGTGCCGCAAGCTGAGACCGCTTGAGGCATCCACTGGGGTGCCGGTCAAAGCCCAGCGTGAATTTGCACCAAGGCCAGGAGCGCGTAGCTGGTCACGAGTTGGGGGTCTTTTTCCCACCAGCGTCCGTTGGTGTTGGCCCAACTGCCATCGCTCTTTTGAAGATTGAAAAGCTGGAGAGCCAATTCCTCCCGCCAAGCGATTTGCTGGTTTTCATCCGTCTCGAATCCTTCAATGCCCGCGGCGTGGAGGGCTTTGGCCATGGTGTGGTAGTAGTAAAAGAGGCCTTGGAGTCCCATGCCGGGGTTTTCTTCTACGGTGAAGTTTTTTCGGAGCCAGTCGACGGCCGCCAGCACCCTCTCGTCGTTCCGATCCACTTCCGCGTAGAGGAAGCTGAGGAGGCCGGCGTAGGTCATGCTGCCGTAGGAGCGCTTGCCATCGGGGAGGCCGGGGCGTGGGTAGTCGCCTGCTTTGCTCTGATCCGGGTCATAGATGAAGCCGCCTCTTTGGTCAGGATCATCGCTAGCCCATTCCTGATCGTTGGTGGCGGGGAGGTTTTGGCAGCGACTGACGAAGGTCAGGGCCGCTTCCCAGTTGAGGCGGGGAGCGTCGGGTCGTTCCTCCACCAGATGGCGGGAGTAGTAGAGCGCCTCCAGAGCGAGGTGAGTATTGGAGAGGTCGGGAATCGGCTTCGAGCCGTAGCCCACGCCACCATCCCAAGCATCATCGGTTTCTCCCTGGATTCGTTCGTCCGCTTGCAGATTCACCAGGTAGCGCCGTGCTTTCAAGATGGCGGGCTGGTAGTTTTGGTCCCGGCTGGCGAGGAAGGCCATGATGCTGAGGGCGGTGTTGTAGTTGGCGTAGCCTTCCACGAAGATGGAGCCGTCTTCGTTTTGGCAGCGGACCAAGTAATCGAGACCGCGTCGGAGAGGAGTAGCCAGAGGGGCTTGGGGGTCTCGGGACGGATCCAGGAGCAAGGAACTGAGAGCGAGGGCGGTCAGTCCAGGGACCTTGGGATCGCCCCAAGAGCCGTCCTCATTTTGGGTCTCAAGGAAGTAGTCGACTCCCCGGCTTATGGCTCTTTCCACCTCGCGCTGGAGGGAACGATCTGCTTGGGCGGGAAGGGCCAGGCAGGCCACCAGGGGGAGCAAGAAGAGAACTTTCATGGGGTGTCGAAGAGAGGCGTTCTGGCTGCGGTGGCTCTGTTCAGGATTCTTCGGGAAGGGCCAAGGGGGTGAGAACGAGGGTCGCTTTGACGGTCAAGGGGGGGAGGAGGTCGCGACGCGGAAACCAATTTTCGTCATCCTGATTTCCTCCCCACGAGAGATTGAGGAGGGCGTCGGCATCAAGGTAGGTCGCCATGATGGAACCAGTGATGTCCGCCATGTAGCCGCCTTCAAAAAAACGGGAGCCGGTGAAGATCCAGGGGCTGTCTGGGATGACGGCCTCGGTCAGCTGATTTTGAATGAGCTCCGAGAGCGGGTAGCTTTGAAGCTGGCCGCTTTCATCCGACCACTCGAGACGGATTTTCATTTGGGATTCAAAGGGCGGGGCGGCCCGGGGTCCTTGGCGCTCATCTTCTTCGAGGGGCCGCACGGGATTCCCTCGATTGTCGAGACGAGGCCTCTCCAGAATGACGGTCGAAGGTTGGTAGTGACAGAGGAGCAAGGCCGTTTGCAGATGAGAAGGGGGAACCGCTGTCACCAGGAGCGTTTCATGCACTTTTCCCCGCACGCTGACCAAGGCATACTCCAAGGGCGCGTCACTCTCGCCTGTGCGGGCTGGGAGCCGGATCTCGCGGGTGCCAGGATCGAAGTGAATTTCCCCCAAGAGAAAGGTTCCATCCTCTTGTGCCTCAACCGCTGGCAAGGACATGGCATCGGCCACCGCCAGGTCTCCCAGAAGAAAGGAGGGCAAAAGCAGTGAGAGAAAGCGTGCCATGGGAGGACTGGGAAAGGGGTTCATCCGCCTTGGGTCAAAAGGACCATGAACTGAAGAGGCTCCAATTCAAGCCGCTTGGATGCCAGGATGTGCTTGCCGGCCACGATATCGACCAAGGCTTTACGGAGACCGAGTTGCCGGAGACGGGTGGCGGCGATCGATTGAGTGCGATCGCTGAAATTTCCCAGACAGAGGACGGATTGCTCGGAGTTGGTGCGGAACCAACCAAGGACGTGGTCATTCTCGGTATGAATGACTTCGGTCTCGCCTTGGGCGAGCGCGGAGTTGTTCATGCGGATTTGATTCAGTTTCAGGAATCCTTGGAAGAGCAGATTTTCCGGCGTGCCGGCGACATGGCGCTGGGCGGCCTTGTCCCAGTCAAAGTAAGGCCGATGCAGCCAACGAGAGTCGCCTTCTTTATCAAGATCTTCCCGGTAGCTTGGATCGTTGAGCATCCCGATCTCATCCCCCAGGTAAATCAGGGGAATCCCCCCGATGGTGAAGGTGATGCTGTAGAGGAGAAGGATGCGATCCAGGGCGAGTTTGATTTCCCGTTCGTCGGCCGCGGCCATGGCCAGGCCCAAGCCGCAGAGGGAAGCGGTCGTCCCGACGATGCGGGCGTCCCCCGTGCGAGGGTCTTCTTGGAAGGTGTCTCCATCCGAGAAGGTGGATTCGTGACGACCTGCGAAGAATTGGGTGAGAAAGTGCCGGTGCCCATGCGGGTCGATCTCCTGCTCTTCGGCATCGCGATTGTCAAAGCCCCAGCCGATGTCGTCGTGGCTTCGGACGTAGTTGACCCAGGAACAGCCAGTCGCGATGTCGAGTCGCTTTTGCAGCGAATGCCGCAAGAGCTTGGCGCTCCGAGTGGCCAGTCCCTCCCAGAGGAGCGACATCATGAGGGGATTGTAGGACAACTGGCATTGGTCGGTCGCGATGTATTCGGAGATTTGATCGGGGGCCACGATGGCCTCGGATTTGAAGATGACACCGGGAGCGACGACCCGGGTGATGGCATTGAAGGCCTCAATCACCAAATGGGCTTCGGGCAGGTTCTCGCAGTTGGTGCCTTTTTGCTTCCAAACAAAAGGCACTGCGTCCATACGCAAGACTTCCACGCCTAGGTTATTCAAAAAGAGCATTTCTTCCACCATGGCGATGAAGACCTCGGGATTGCGGTAATTGAGATCCCACTGGTAGGTGTGGAAGGTGGTCCAGACCCATTTTTTGAGTCGATTGATATAGGTGAAACAGCCCGGCCGATCATCCGGGAAGATGGAGCGGAGGTGTTGCTCATATTCGTCGGGCTCCCGCCGGGAGTCGAACATGAGGTAGTAGTCCTGAAAGGTCTCATCCCCTTCGCGGGCTCGGCGGGCCCAGTGGTGCTGGTCGGAGGTGTGATTGAAGACAAAGTCGAGGACCAGGCTGATGCCGTGCTGCCGGAGTTCGTTTGTGAGCTCCTCCAGGTCGGCTCGCGTCCCGAGTTGGGCGTCCACTTCACGGTAGCTGCTGACGGCGTAGCCCCCATCATCGTCGCCCTCCGGCGTTTGGTAGAGAGGCATGAGGTGGAGGTAGGTGATGCCGAGAGACTGGAGATAGGGGATTTGCTCCCGGAGTCCCTGGAGATCGCCCGAGAAGAGGTCGACGTAGGCCATGGCCCCGACCAGTCGCCCCGACTGATACCAAGTGGGATCCCCCTCCCGAATGGCGTCCATGCTGCGCAATTCGGCTGGCCGCTCCACCCACAGCCGCACCATGGTTTCGGCGAGATTCAAGAGGTGGTAGAAGAAATCAAAGTGCCCCCCGTAGAGGGTCAGGAGACGTCCGAAAAGGGCTGGAAAGTGATCCCGCAAACGCAGCTCAAAGACTTCCCAATCGGGCGTCTGGCTTTCCACGGGAAACCGCTCCTGAAGCTTGGCCAGAAGCCGCTCCAGGGTGACCCGGATCTGTCGATCGCTGGCTTGGTGAGGGGAACTCATAACCGCGTTAGAATGGGGTGACCGCTCGCTGGGCCATGACCAGGGCTCCCACGATGCCGGCCTGCTGGCCGAGCTCGGGGGTTTGCAGGTAGACATCGAGGGGCGGGAGCGACCAATAGCCTCCGGTATCCTTCTCAAAGGTGCTGCGAATGCGGTCGATCAAGCCCGCCTGTTGGAAGACTCCTCCGCCAAAGAGAATGACGTCGGGCGACCAAGCGGCCGTCAGATTCATGGCGGCCAGCGAGAGATAGCGGGCATGCAGTTCCCAGGCGGGATGGTCCTCGGGCAGCTCGCTCCCATGCTGGCCCCAGCGGGTGTTGAGCGCGGTACCGCTGGCACGACCTTCCAAACAGGAGAGGTGAAAGGGGCAAACATTGGTGTCTTTCCCGTATTCGAGATCCAGATTCGGCATGGCCATGTGGCCGATTTCTGGATGCATCCGCCCGTGCAAGGGCTGCCCATCCATGAGAAATCCGCCGCCGATGCCCGTGCCGACGGTGACATAGCAGACATAGCGATGACCGCGACCGGCGCCGAAACTGGCCTCCCCGATGGCGGCCGCGTTCACGTCGGTGTCGAAGGCGATCGGGACCGGTTCAGCCAACTGCTCTTGGACTCGCTGGATCATATTCACTCCCGTCCAGCCTTCCTTGGGAGTCGTGAGAATTTCTCCAAAACCTGGGGAGCGGGCATGCACGTTGGCGGGGCCAAAGGAGCCGATGCCAAGGGAGGCCAAGGGGCCGAAGTCTTGGGTGGCTTCCCGAAAGAAGGCGGCTACCGCCGAGAGGGTTTCCTCCGGCTGGGTGGTGGGAATGCGGGTTTCCCGCAGGATTTCCTCGGGGGTCTGGGCCACGGCGCACACCATCTTGGTGCCGCCCGCTTCGAGACCAGCGAGGAGGGGTGGGGCTTCTTGGCTCATTTCAGGCGCGGGGGATCGGGGGGTTATTCTTCTTTGTCGAAATGAACGACGACGTCGGGTTGCAAGGCGGACTCTTGTTCCTGGCCGCCGACGGGCTCAAGGCCTTGAGCGCTTTTGGGGACACGGATCCGGGTGTCGAACTGGTAAGCGCGGATGCCGTCGAGGAGGCCGCGGAAGTTGGGGTAGGGCGAGGCGTAGACCCGGGGGAGGTGGGCGGTCGGTTTGAGTTCCGGGGAGTGGTCAGAGCCGAGGACTCCCAAGAACTGACCAGAAAGCGCTTCGTAGTCGCTGCCTCGGCGGGCATAAAAAAGCACATTGTCGGCCGGAATGCCCCAACGCCAAGCCACATGGCGAATGGCCAGACCTTTGCCGGAGCGAATCGGTATGATATCGAGCAGGCTGTCTTGGGAAAGGATGACCTTGGCCGCCAGGTTGGCCTCGCGAAGCAGCCTTTGGAGGGCGCGACGGGAGTCGGCGACCTCGGTTTCGTAGTGGTAAGAGATCTTAAAGGGATGCTGGCGACCCTTTTCAGTCTGCAAGCGGATCCCGGGCACGCCCTCCAGGAGCTGCCGAATCCCCTCGGCGTCCCAGCGATAGGAAAGATGTTGGTGCCATTTTTTGTCCAGCACTTTGCGGGACCCATAGTGAATGTCTGCGCCTAACTGCGTTATGTAGACGTCCGGTTGCGGGAGGCCGAGTTCCCGGAGGAGGGAAATGGCTGACTTCAGGTCGCGTCCGCTGGCAATCCCGAAGCCCAATTTGGGCACGTCCGACTCGAGGATTTCTCGCGCGCTGGCGAGGGCTTCGGCATCGCCTTCCAGGAAGTCATCGGACAGGCCGGTGAAGACAATGCGATCGGTCAGAGGCAGGCCAGTTCGCTGCTTTTGGAGGATGAGATTGGGCTCGGTGATTTCCTTGAGAAAGCCTTCTGCTTCTTTGAGGTAGCGTTCGACATGCCCGGGCCAGGAGTAGTGGCGGCGGACGCCCTCCTTGCCAGACGCCGACCAAGTGCGCCATTGTTTCTGGTCAGAGAGCGCTTGGCTGAGGGCTTGGGAGATTTCCGGGATGTTGGTGGGGTCCACGAGGAGACCATTTTGACAGTTGGCGAGGATGTCTTGCGGTCCGCCATCATGGGTGGCCACGACGGGGGTCCCGGCCGAGGCGGCCTCGATCAAGGTGAGTCCGAAGGGTTCGGTGAGGGCGGGATTGACGAAGAGACCACCCGTTTGCTCGGCAAACTGATAGAAGGCCGGGATCTCATCGGGTTCGTGCTGTTTGGGGATGGCGACTCGGCCATGGAGATCAAAGTCATCGATGAGTTGGAGGAGCTCCGTCCAGACTCGGCGCGCTCCGGCGTTCAGTTCGGAGAGCGACTCGCGATTGCCAGCCACGATGACCAGGTTGGCCTTTTCTTGAAGGCCTTGGTTTTGGCCGTAGGCTTTCACCAGAGAGCTGAGGTTCTTCTTCTCGTCGGCGCGGGCGATGGCCAGGATGGCGGGTCGATCCGGCGCTCGCAGAAAACGACCCAGTTTGGCGACCACTCGCTCTCGCAGCGGGGGAGGGACGGGCTTGGCAAAACGATCCACATCGACGCCGGGCGGGATGACCCGCATGCGAGCGGGATCGTAATTTTCATAGACCGAATACTGTTCTTCGACTTCCTGGGTCGTGCTCGTGCAGACAAAAGAGGCCGCGTCGAGGGCCATTTCCTCGGCTTCCAAGCGGGCCCCGAGATTGTAGCGTTTTTCGATCCGCTGGGGATCGGCTTTCCCCACCAGGAGGCGCGCCTTTTTCGTGCGACCTAGTGAATGCCCCGTGAAGATGAAGGGACACCCTAAGAGGGACGCCAACTGGCTGCCGACATAACCGGCATCGGCGTAGTGACCATGGATGACGTCCGGGAGACGTCCGGCTTCCCGAAAGCGGGCCAGGCATTGATCGACAAATTCATCCAAGTGCCGCCAAAGGGTCTCTTTGCGAAGGTAGCGTTTGGGGCCGGCCGGGACTCTCTTGACGAAAGCGTTTTTGGCGATTTTTTCCTCGGGCCTCTTGTAGTCGGCGCTGACTTTGGGATCGATGATTTGGCGGGTGAAAAGATCCACTTGCCCGGTGGAAGGATGTTCTGCCAAGGCCTTGACCAGTTCCAGGACATACTTGCACTGGCCACCGGTGTCGGCATCGCGACCCAGCTCCAGGTTGGTCCCGCGAATGAGCCCGTGGATCGAGAGATGGACAAGATAAAGGTCTTTCAGCATGGGTCGGCCGCGGCGGGGCGGGGGAGCGGGGGTTTTTCCAAGAAAGACTCCAAGCCTTCCTGAACGCCGAGGGCGCTTTCCTCCGAGGCCAAATAGCGCGGGCTAGCAAAAGAGGCTTCCCGGAGAGAGGACTCGGCATTGTTCACAATGATCCCAAAGACTTCGGGGATTTCGATCATAGAGAGATCATTCCCAGAATCGCCGGCCACGATGACTTCCCTAAGTGAAACAACCAACTCCTGAGCCAAAAAGCGAAGCGCGTTTCCCTTGTTGGCTCGCTTCGGCAGGATATCGAGGTCTCGTTGGGAGGAGTAGACCAGCTGGGCCTCCCAACCCTGGGCACGCAGCCCTTGCTCCAACTGTGCCAGCGCTTCCGGGGAGGCGTTTTCCCAAAACCAACTCGATTTGAAAGAAGATTGGCACTCGGCGGGTTGGGCTTGGGCCAGGTCTTGCTGGCCGATGTAGTCGTGGATGGCGGCCTGTTCCCAACCGGGAGAGAGGTGTTCCGACCAGGGGGCAAAGGGACCCGAGGCACCTCTTTGAGCGATGGTGGAACCTACGCCGGAGATAATCCATTCGGGGTCGGGCAAATGGCTGTGTTCGATGAGTCGACGGGTGTCGGCGAGAGAACGCCCGGTGTTGTAAACCAAGCGCGGGGCGGGGGTCAGTCGCCCTTGCAATTTGGCCCAGTAGTCTCCGAAGAGTTGGCCATTGTCGCGCGGCTCATACACGGTTCCATCGATATCGGTGGAGAGTAGGAACATGCGGTAAGCCTAAGACGAAAGGGAGAGGGCTTCAAGTTGGTTACAGGACGGGGCTTTCTAGTGGTTACGCCCAGACTCTGTTTTCCGTTTCAAGACGGGCGACCGCCCTGCGGAGGAAGGAAAACGCCATCCGGTCAAATCCTTGACCTTCGAGGAGCTCTCTTCCATAAGGAGGGCGACATGATTGTCTTCGATGGTGTGACCAAACGCTTCCCCGCCGAACGGTCGAAGTGGTGGTCGCCCAAAACACGGGAGGAGTTGACCGCGGTCCGTGCGCTCAGTTTCCAATGCCATCCCGGCCGGATCTGCGCCCTCCTGGGCCCGAACGGCTCTGGCAAGACGACCGCCCTGCGGATGGTGGCCACGCTCCTGCGACCGAGCGAGGGGCGGGTGGAAATTACGGGCTTGGACTCGGTCGAGGAGGCGGTGGCGGTCCGGCGCAAGATTGGTTTTCTCACCGGGACGACCTCGCTCTACCGTCATCTCAGCCCTCTTGAGACACTTCGTTACTTTGGCGGTCTCTATGGCTTGGCGCCGGATCGCTGCGAGGAACGCGCTCGCCAGCTGATAGAGCGCTTTGGGATCGGGTCGTTTCAAGATCGGCCGATTGCACGCTTGTCGATGGGCATGAAGCAAAAGGTCTCCATCGCCCGGATTTTGCTGCACGATCCAGAGGTCATGGTTTTCGACGAAGTGACCGTGGGACTGGACGTGCTTACCTCGCGCAATGTCATCGCGCTGGTGCGAGAATGTCGTGAACAAGGCAAAACGGTGCTTTTTTCGACTCACTTGATGGAAGAGGTGGCGCAGTTGGCGGACGACGTGGTGGTCATTCACGAGGGCGAAAAGGTCTTCGCCGGCAAGTTCGAGGATTTGGAGAGCGGTCGCCAAGCGCCCAGTCTCCAGGACGAATTCATTCGGCTTTTGGGGGACGCAGTATGAAGGGAGCGTGGACCGTCTTCCGAAAGGAGCTGCGCGAAGCGTTGCGCGATCGGCGGACGGTCTTGGTGACCTTCATCCTGCCGGTCTTTTTCTACCCGCTCATTGTTTTGGTGATGGGCTATTTCTCCTCCTTGCAAATGAGCGAAGTGAAAGGCCGCGCCTTGGCGGTCCCGGTGCTTCCGGGTGAGAAGGCCGTCGAGCTGAATGCCTTTGTCGAGGAGTATGACGGCATCTCCTTCACCCCAGCGGAGGAAGAGGCGGACTTGCGGAGACAAGTTCAGGCGGAGGAGGTGCCTGCGGCTCTCCTCTTCGATGAGCAATTCGAGCGCGCGCAAGCCCAGGGTGGGACCGGCAAGATCAGCCTTCTCTATAAAGAAACGGCGGAGGGCACGCTCCAGGCGCGGCGGATTCGTGACCTGCTCAAGCGCTATCAAGAAGCGGAGGAAGCCGATCGATTTCGTGCGCTGGGTCTTCTGCCCAGTGCGGTGGAACCGATCGATCTCACGCTGGAAAACGTGGCGGAGGTGCGGGAGGAGTCCGGCGAGCAACTGGGCGGGGTCCTGGCTTACTTTCTCTTTTTTCTTTGTCTGACGGGCTGCATGTCGACCGCCGTGGACCAAGGGGCCGGAGAAAAGGAACGGGGCACCTTGGAAACGCTTCTCTCCACGCCGATGGACCAGCGGAGCGTTTTGGTCGGAAAGCTGGGGCTGGTGATGTTGGCGGGGCTTTGTTCCTCGCTGCTCTCGATTCTCAGCTTAGGCGGGTTGGCCTTTCTGGGGGGAGCCGCCAACAATCCAGAATACTTCGGCAGTCTCCTCCAGGTGAGCAATGTGGCCTTGGCCATTGCTCTCTTGATTCCCGTTTCTCTGGTCTTGGCCAGTTTGCTGCTCGGTTGTTCCTTTTTTGCCCGTAGTCCCAAAGAGGCCCAAGGATATTTGAGCCCCATCCTGATGGCCTTGGCCTTGGGCTTGGTGGTGGCGATGCTGCCAGGAACAGAGCTCAACGTGCTGACGGCCCTCATTCCAGTCTTCAATGCAGCCGTGGTTTTGCGAGAAGGGATGTCGGGCTCGCTGGTGGGGGGGCATGTCGCCCTGACCTTCGTCTCGCTCCTGGGGTTCTCGGCCTTGGCCATTTGGTCGACGGTTCGTTTGGTGGAGCGGGAGGCCACGCTTTTCCGCGATTGAGAAGAAGACTAGAAAAGAGGCCCGACTCGGAAGGAGGGAGTCTCCCATTGCGTTTTGTCCTTGGCCGCGAGAAAGAAGCGGTTCCTCGGCCCCCGGCAGGGTCGTAGAACCTCCCGTGCCCACCATGATCGAAGCCCAAGCCCCCACCCCCGCCCAAGGAGCGGACCAAAGATTGCAATCTCACCTTCAGGAAATCCTGAATTGGCATTTCTCGGAGGAGACGGGCTGTCCGTTTTGGCTCGATTGGAAACAGGCTTCCGGCTGGGATCCTCGGGAAGAGATCCAAAGCGTGGCCGACTTAGTGAAGTTCGATCACTTCCAAGACGAGTGGCTGAGGGACGAGAAAAACGAGCGATTTGTGCCCAAGGGTTTTGGCAAGCGACCCTTCAATATCTTTGAAACCGGCGGCACGACCGGTCTTCCCAAGCAGCGGATTGGCTGGGACGATTACAAACACGATTACGAGCAGTTTTCTGGGACCTTGGATGAAGCGTCCTTCCCTCGCGGGGGCAATTGGTTGATGGTGGGGCCAACCGGACCGCGTCGACTCCGCCTGGCCATCGAGCACTTGGCCAACTTCCGGGGCGGGAGTTGCTACTTCGTGGATCTCGATCCTCGTTGGGTCAAAAAAGTCATCCAACGCGGTGACATCGATCAGGTGGAGCGCTACCAGAGACACGTCATCGACCAGGCTGTCGAGCTGCTGAAGCACCGCGATATCTCTTGTCTCTTCACCACGCCCAAGTTGCTGGAAAGCTTGGCCGAGAGGGTCTCGATCCCCGGGCGCGGCATCCGCGGGGTCTTCTGTGGTGGCACCACCATGACACCCCAGATGGTCCGCTTTTTGGTGGAAGAGGTGTGCGAGAATGAAACGCGTTTTGTTCCGACTTATGGAAACACCCTCATGGGCTTGGCGGCCAGTAAGCCCGTCACCAAAGAAGAGGGTTACAGTATCACCTATTATGCACCGCAACCCCGCGCCACCCTTCGCATTGTCAATCCCGAGGCAACCGAAGAAACGCGCGACTATGGCGAATACGGTCGAGTCGAGCTGACCACGCTCACGAAGGAATTCTTCATGCCCCGGTTCTTGGAAAGAGATGAAGCCATCCGCCGGAAGCCTTGCGAATTGTATCCTTGGGATGGGGTGGGGGACGTGCGGCCCTTTGGGGCGATGGAGAAAAAAGTGATCGAAGGAGTGTACTAATGAGCGTTCCAGAAATTCCCGTGCTCCGGATTGGAGCCCAAGGCGAGGCCTACGAGAGCCTGGAGGTGCAGTCGATCCAGTCGATTGGCAACAAGGGCGAGGCAGTCAAAGTCCACTTTGCCAACTCAGGCTTGGTCAAGCGGGACATGCTCGACCTCAAGGCCGCTCGCAAGGCCCTTCGGCGGATTCCTTGTCGAGAACTTCTCGGGATGGTGAAGGAGGCAGGGGAGCGTTTTTTGCACGACACCCTGCCGCTGGGCTTGCATGACGAGCAATCGCCCGATGACTACGTGCGACAGCTTTCCGCCACCAGTGGTCTTCCGGTGGCCTTGGTGCGACGAAACATGGGTCGCCTCAAGATTGTTTTCGACGAGGTGGAAACGATTCTCCAGGGTCTCAGTCGTGGGATCACCCCAGGGGCTCTCGATCAAGGATACGGGCAGCAAAATGGATTGCCGGTCAGCTTTGTGCCTTCGACCGACGCGCTCGCGGTCATCCTCCCGAGCAATTCCCCAGCCGTCAATGCCCTCTGGATCCCTTCCATTGCCATGCAGATCCCCGTCATTTTGAAGCCGGGTCGGGAAGAGCCCTGGACCCCTTGGAGGATCATTCAGGCGATGATCGCGTCGGGCGTGCCGAAGGAGGCCTTTGGTTTTTACCCGACCGATCATGAGGGGTCGAACGCCATCATCCGGCGGGTGGGGCGAGTGATGCTCTTTGGTGATGACCGCACCGTGGCGAAACATGCGGGAGACCCTCGGGTCGAAGTGCATGGGACAGGTCGGAGCAAAGTGCTCTTCGGCCAGGACCAGATCGACGATTGGGAAAAGCACTTAGGCCTTTTGGAGGAATCGGTCTCGGCTAACAGCGGCCGCAGTTGCATCAATGCTTCCACCATTGTGGTGCCACGCCATGCCGATGCCCTGGCGGAAGCCCTCGCCCAGCGGCTGCTAGCGATGGAACCAAAAGCCTTGGACGACGAGAGCGCGCGGCTTTCTGGCTTTGCCAATCCCAGGTTTGGCGAGGCCATTAGCGGAATGGTCGATGAGGGATTGAAGGCGCCGGGGGCTCGGGATGTCAGTGTGGCCTTGCGGAGCACGCCTCGCTTGATCGAGCGCGATCATATGACGTATCTGCAGCCCACGGTCGTTCGCTGCGATTCTCTCGATCATCCTTTGGCCAACACCGAGTTTCTATTCCCCTACTGCGCGGTGGTCGAGCTTCCGCAGGAGCAGATGCTGGAACAAATTGGGCCCTCCCTGGTGGTGACGGCTCTCACGGAAGATCGGGAGTGGATTGACGATCTCTTGGCTTACCCCGCCATCAGTCGCTTGAACATCGGCCCCCACGCCACCTGCCACATCAGCTGGGACCAACCCCACGAAGGCAATCTCTTCGAGTTTCTTTTTGAAAGGCGTACGGTAGCCTTTGCGAATGCTTAGGCATTCACATGGAAAACCCTGACCTCGCGCCTCCCCCCTCCGATTTCGTGGGCCGTTTCGCCCATGCGCCTAATGGGCTCGTGATCCAAGGGGCGGGTGTCCTGAGGCGGCTGGGGTCCGAGGCAAGGGCTCATGGCAGACGGGTGCTGCTCATCACCGATCCCGGAGTCCGCGAGGCGGGTCATGCCGGGCGAGCCCTCCAGATTCTGAAAGACGCGGGATTGCAGGTCGAGCTTTTCGATGAGGTGGAGGAAAACCCAACCGATGAACTGGTCGAGCGGGTGACGGAGGTGGCCCGGCGGGCGGAGACGGACCTTTTCGTGGGCCTGGGGGGAGGGAGCAGCTTGGACACCGCCAAGGGAGCCAATTTTCTTCTGACCAATGGAGGGCGCATTCATGACTATTGGGGCACGGGGAAAGCGAAGAAGGCCATGCGGCCTTTCATCGCGGTTCCCACCACCACCGGCACGGGCAGTGAGTGCCAAAGCTTCGCTCTCATTTCTGATCGGGAGACCCACGTCAAAATGGCTTGCGGTGATCCGAAGGCCGCAGCCCAAGTGGTGCTTTTGGACCCTGAACTCACCTTGTCTCAGCCGGAATCGGTTTTCCTGGTGACGCTCGTCGATGCTCTTTCCCATGCCGTGGAGTCCGCCGTCTCGACCAAGGCCAGCGAGATCTCGCGAGCCTACTCCTACGCGGCTTTCCGGGCTTTGGAAAAGGCCCTGGTAGCCTGTTTGGAGGAGGGTCGCCGAGACCTCGCCAGCTTGGCCCAAGCCCAACTCGGGGCCGCCCTCGCGGGGGTGGCGATTGAAAACAGTATGCTGGGAGCCGCCCATGCCACGGCCAACCCCTTGACCGCCAACTACGGGATCGTGCATGGCCACGCTGTCGGGCTGATGCTCCCGGCCGTGGTCAGGCGCAACGCGGCCGAGGAGACGGCGGCCGAGGTCTACCGCACCCTGGCTCCCTCGGGGGACTTGGGAGAGCGATTGGATGGGTGGCTGGGGCAGACCGGGCTGGAGCGGCGCTTGCGAAACTTGCGGGTTCCCGAAAGCGATCTACCGCGTTTGGCCGAGCAAGCGAGCGAGCAATGGACGGGAAAATTCAATCCTCTTCCCCTGAAAGCGGAAGATTTCGAGAGCCTCTACCGTCTGGTCTACTGAGATGCGTTGGTTTTTTTTCACTGCTGTGGTCAGCCTGATGGCTTGCTCTTCGGAGAAGGCGCCCCGCGGGGAAGTCGAGGCGGTCGAGGCGGTTGAGGAAAAGGTGGAGAGCGATTGGTTGGTGTTTCGCGGAAACGCCCATCTGAGCGGCGTCTCCCCCGAAACCCTTGCAGCGCCCTTGGAGCTAGCCTGGTCGAAGCAACTGGGCGGGGAGCGACGGGTGGCCGTCTTGGCCAGTGCGGTCATTGCGGACGGGAAAGTCTTTGTCGGTGCCACCAATGGAGTTTTCTACTGCCTGGCCCTAGAAGATGGGAAGGTTCTCTGGGAGTTCGATAGCGGGTCCGATATCGAAGGGACGGCTGCCCTGGCCGGGGACCTGGTCTGCTTCGGGAACTTGGACGGGGAGGTCATCGCTCTCCGGGCCGAGACGGGCGAGTTGATTTGGAGAACTTCGCTCAGCGGCGAGGTCTTCGGCGGAGTGAACGTGGCCGTGAGGGCGGAGGAATCGACCCTCTTTTTGGTGGGCTGCTACGATGCCTATCTCAGAGCGCTGGATGCCATGACCGGTGAGGTGGTTTGGGAATTGGAGACCGGGGACCGGGTTAATGGGACGCCTACCATTTTGGGGTCGGAGGTGCTTTTCGGGGGCTGTGATGGCTTCATCTACTACGCGGATGTCTCCAGTGGATCGATCACTCGGAAGGTGGAGTTTGATGCCCCGATTGCCAATTCCGTGGGGGCGGCCCATGGCCTCGCGGCCTTCGGGTATTATGGCAATGAAGTGGTGGGCTTGGAGGCGGAGACCGGGGAGATTCGCTGGCGCTTTGGCGAGCGGAATTTCCCTTTTTTCTCCTGCCCGGCCATCACGGAGGAATCGGTCTTCGTGGGGGGTCGGGACCGGCGGATGTATCGCTTGGACGCCGTCACAGGCGAGAAGGTTTGGGAGTTTTCCGCGGGGGGCCAGGTCGACTCCTCGGCCCTCTTGGCAGGGGAGCTGGTGATCTTCGGGACAGCCGCCGGCAAGCTCTTTGCGCTCGATCAAGCAACGGGTCAATCCCAGTGGTCCTACGAGGTGGGAGGGGACGTGACGGCCTCCCCCGCGCTCTCCCGGGGAACGCTTGTCATCGGGACCGAGGATGGGACCTTATTCGGCTTCCGAGAAAAAGGCGACTAGCTTCCCATTCAGCAACCGTAGAGGTCAAAAGCTCAGCCATGCCGACCGAAACCGCCACCGAGGATAAAAAGACGACCGTTGGGAACTACTTTGTTTCCAACTACCCGCCTTTTGCCTATTGGCAGAAAGAGCAGGCGGCCAAAGCGGAAGCCATTCTGAAACGTCCCGCGCCGAGCGACACCCCACTCGGGGTGTATTTCCACGTTCCTTTTTGCCGCAAGCGCTGTCATTTTTGCTACTTCCGCGTCTACACCGACAAGAAGGCCTCCGAGATCAACGACTACCTGGACGCCGGATTGGCCGAGCTTGAGCGCTACGCCAGCCGACCCTACATCCAAGGTCGCAAAGCCGACTTTGTCTACTTCGGTGGCGGCACACCCAGCTACCTTTCTGAAAAACAGCTGGCACGGCTGACCTCAGCCATGAAGGCAGCGATCCCTTGGGACGAGGCTCGGGAGGTGGCTTTCGAGGCGGAGCCGGGCACGCTTCGCGAGAAGAAGTTGGATGCCATTCGAGATATGGGGGTGACGCGGCTCAGTATGGGCATCGAGAACTTTGATGACCATATTCTAGGCCTGAACGGCCGGGCTCACCGATCGCGCGAGATCTTCCGCGCTTACGAGTATGCCAAAAAGATCGGCTTCCCGCAGATCAACATCGACCTCATCGCGGGTATGATCGACGAGACCGACGAGAATTGGGCGAAAACCGTCCAGCAGGCCATCGACCTCGATCCCGAGTGCGTGACCATCTACCAGATGGAAATCCCCTACAACACCACCATCTACAAACAGATGAAGGAGAGTGGGCAAATCACGGCACCCGTGGCGGACTGGGATACCAAGCGGAAATGGGTCAAGTATGCTTTCGAACAGTTTGAGGCCGCTGGCTACACCGTGACCAGCGGCTACACGGTCGTGAAAAATCCGAAGAAGGTGCAGTTCGTCTACCGGGACGCCCTCTGGGGAGGGGCGGATTTGCTGGCCTTGGGCGTGGCTTCTTTTGGTCACCTGGCGGGCCTCCACTACCAGAATCAGGCGAACGTCGATCCCTACATGGAATTGATCGAGAGAGGTGACGAGTTGCCCATCTTCCGGGCTTACGAGACCAATCGCGAAGAACAGCTGATCCGTGAATTCATCTTGCAACTCAAGCTGGGCAAGGTGGAACGGGCCTACTTCGAGCGGAAATTCGGGGTCTCGGTGGCCGAGAAGTTTGGTCACGTGACAGATCGATTCGTGGCCGAAGGCTACTTCGAACAAGATGAGAAGGAGATTCGCGTCAATCGAGATGGCCTCCTCGAAGTGGACCGGCTTCTCCACGACTACTTTCTTCCCCAGCACATCGGGGATCGCTACGTTTAGGCTGGCCGGTCATTCTGCGTGGCTTTGACACTTCCGTGGCGAAGATCGCGGTCGCCACGGATCAGCCTCCGCCAGAGCCCGTAGAGCCCTCCCAGACCGCTTTTGCCCTCTTGGGAGGTGAGGAAAAGGCTGGGGTCCCGCTTTTGGGTGGCTTGCTGGAGTTCATCGAGCGTCTGAGTGAGGGCCGGCTTCCAATTGCATCGCGCTTGGGGAGGCTCCGCTGGACCGATCCGGTAGCAGGCTTCCGGAAGCCGCTCCTCCCAGTGAACCAGTTCCAAGGCGAGAGGGGCCAGACGGACATGTTCGGGCGCTCGACGGGCGAGTTGCTCCAGACCGACCTGGAATTCGAGGGGGCGGACCCGGGGGTCGGCGAAGTTTCCCTCGGGGGTCAGGACCAGCAAACGCCCCGGTTGGCTCAAGATAGCCTGCCCCGTTCGCAGAAAGCTACGCAGGCTTGCGGGGCTGTGTTGGTCGACGCCAAAGAACCCGAGTCCTTGGAAAATGCCATAGCGCTCGAGGGCCTCGGCATCAATCGGCCCATAGACCGGCACCCCAGGAAAATGATGCTCCACCAGGAAGAGGAAGAGCAGGGGGTCCCACCAGGAAGGGTGGTTGGCGTAGAGGACGAGGCTTTCGTTTTCGGGATCGAAAGAGGGAGGGGGGCCGAGTTGGCGGATCCCATTGAAGTTCCTCCCAAGATACCAAGAAAGGTAGGCCTGGAAGAAGCGGACCTTCCAAGCCTTTCTCGCAGGGAGCGCGGTGCTCACCTCAGGCGGCCTTGGCCGGTGGGCGGGTCTGGCCTCCTTTTTTATCTTGGTCGACACAGTCCGCAGCGATCCAGCCTGACATCATGACCATGGGCATGCCAGGGCCAGGGTGAGCGGCCCCGCCCGCCAAGTAGAGACCGCCTACTTTACGAGAGCGGTTGGCTGGCTTGAAGGCCCCAAACCAACGTCCATGGCTGGCCACCCCATAGATGGCACCATTGAGCACGCGGTAGCGATCGTGAATACTCTGTGGGGTGAGATGAGACTCGGTCACGATGCGGTCTTCGATGTCCTCGAGGCCAGCCGTCCGGCGGAGCTTTTCCAAAATGACCTTCCGATATTCCGGCAACATCTTCTCCCAGTTGTGGTCCTTTCGCAGGTAAGGCGTGTGCACGAGCACGTAGAGCGCATCCCCTCCCTCGGGCGCCACGCCTGGTTCGGTCACGGCGGGAGCGCAGACGTAGGCGGTGGGGTCGGGGGCGGGTTGGCCTTGGTCGTAAATGGCTTCGAATTCCTCTTCTGGGTCGCGGGAGAAGACGAAGTTGTGATGGGCGAGGTGTGGGTAGCGTTCCTTGAGTCCGAGGTAGAGCACGACCCCGGAACAGGCTGGCTCAAAGCTCGAGAGCTTGGCATCTTGCCCAGCGCGTCCGCCGACCAGTTCCCGGTAGGTGCGGATGGCGTCGGAGTTCGAGACCACCGTGTCAAAGGCTTCGAACCGGCCCGCGCTATCGATGACTCCCTGGACCTGGCCGCCGTGGGTCCGGATGTCGGTCACCTCCACCTCCGTGCGGTAGTCCACGCCCAAGTCTTGGCCGAGTTGGACCAAGGCTTCGGGGACGGCGCGCGTTCCCCCCATGGGATACCAAACCCCTTCATCGACCTGCATGTGGGCGATGCCACAAAGGACCGCGGGAGACGCTTCTGGACTCGAGCCGACATACTGCGTGAAGTGATCGAGCATTTGGGCCACGCGCTCGTCCTTCATGTTGGCTCGAATGGTCTCGGAAACGCTTTTGCCCATCCGCATATCGATGAGGTCCTTGAGGACCCAGGGCTTGAGGATTTCTTTGACGTTGAGGGTGTCCGCCACCCCGCCCACCGAGCGCCAAAAGAAGTATTTTTGGGAAATTTCGTTCAGCTTCTCGGAGAGTTCCACGAAACGCCCGTAGCGTTCGCCGTCCTCGGGGTTGGGCGAGTAGTCGCGAATGACGGCGCTCATTTTTTCCACGTCTTCCTGCAAGTCGAGCACGGAGCCATCTTCATAAAAGCAGCGCCATTGGGGGTCGAGCCGGACGAGGTCGAGGTAGTCTTTGATGTCCTTTTGGGCTTCCGCAAAAATTCGGAAGAGAACCGAAGGCACGGTCAAAATGGTAGGCCCCATATCAAAGCGAAACCCATCCTGCTCGAGTTGCGCCGCTTTCCCTCCCAGCCAGGAATTTTTTTCAAGAACGGTGACCTGATGGCCGCGCGCGGCGAGAGTGGCGGCGGCTGCCAATCCTCCGAGACCGGAGCCGACGACTGCGATTTTTTCTGTCATGGAATCAATGGGTTAGTGGGAGCGGGAAATTTCCAGGGCCTTTCTCAGGAGAAGCCCAAGGCGCGACCAACGGGGAGTGGCTTGGGTGTGAAAAATTTCTACGAGTTCATCCAGCAGCCCGTGCTCTTGGCGGCCGGTGGGTTGGTAATACATTTGACTTCCCCCTCTACGCTCAACAATGGCCTTGGGACGGGTCATGGCAAGAAGACCTTCGGCCCCGCGCGTGACGCCCGAGCCACTCCGGCCCCTGGCCCCGAACGGCAACCAGGGGTCGGCGGTGGGCGCGATCATGTCGTTCAAAAGAATCGTTCCGGCATTGACCCCTTCGCTCAGCCGCCGGGTTTCGCGGGAGCTTCCAAAAATGGTGGCTCCGAGCGCGTAGGGGCATTCGCCATCCAGTCGCAAAGCCTCGCTTACATCGGCGCAGGAAGTGACCGTGACGAGGGGCGCGAAGAGATCTTCTTGCCAGACCGAGAGGCCTTCTTTTGGCAGACGGAGGAGGTAAGGGGCGCACTGTGCGTCTTCGCGAATCGATCCCGAAACGAGGTCGGCTCCGGCTCCTTCGGCCCGCTGGAGGAACTTGAGAAGAGCGTCTCTGGTTTTGTCCGCCAAAGGGATTTGGAGACCAGTGAGCGCCTCTTTCATGCGATTCAGGAGCTCTTCTTCCAGGGCATGCTCCACAAAGACTCTTCGCGGAGCGATGCAGGTGGCGCTGGCATTGAAGCGCAGGCCGAATACTAGAGAGCGTGCAGCTAACTCCAGTTTCTCTTTTTCAAAAACAAAGCACGCATCGCAGCCCGACAATTCCGAGATGACGGGAACCCCGTAGCGCGAGGCCAACCCCGAGACGGCCAGCCCTGCGGTCGTGCCCCCCGTGAAGACCAGCAGGTCGATTCCTTTTTCCAAGCAAGCCGCCACCTCGGAAAGGTCCGAGGAGGTAACCCGCACTGTGTCGGGATGACCCACGATTTCGGCAAAAAGGACGGCCACCTGTTCGCAGCCTGGTGCGGGTTTGATGAGGACGGTGTTACCGGCTGCCAGGGCATGCAAGGCGTGAGAAATCGGGAGAAAGAAGGGGTAGTTGGCGGGCCCGATGATGAGAACCCGGCCGAAGGGTTCCCGGTGAATGGTCAACTTGGTGCCAGCTAGCCAGAGAGGGCGTTTGCGCGCCGGAATCTTGCGAGCCCGGAGCAGTTTGGCCGCTTCCTTCTCGAGAAACTGACAGCACTCCAGGGTGGGAATGATCTCGGAGGCCAGGATTTCTCCGCGGTTTCGGCCCTGGCCGAGGGGGCCTGCGGCGATGGCGTCGATGAGTTCCTCGCGTTTCCGGGCCAGTCCGTTTCGGATTCGCTGTAAGTTCTGCGATGTCTTCCTTTCCTTGGGGGCCTCGGTCGCGGGGAGGGGCGAGGGTTTGGAAGAGGGAAGCATGCGGAGGCGTGGTCAGCTGGCGAAGCCGACCTTCGGCTCCAGACCCAGGAGTTCCTCCGGGCGCCCGCCGCGAATCCAATCGCTGGCCACGCCGAGATCCTTCAGGAGGAGGCTGGAGCTGATGCGCGCGGATTCAAAGATGACCGGAAGACCGCTGCCGGGATGAGTGCCGCCGCCGACCAAGTAGGTCTGTCCGAGATCTTCGAAGCGATTGCGCGGTCGCAGGTTGAGCATTTGGCCGAAGTTGTGGGCTAGATTGAAGGTCGCGCCCATGTGGATGCTCTGTTGGGCTTGCCAATCGTCTGGGGTGTAGATGGTCTCGCTTCGAATGCGGGACTCTAATCCGCTGATCCCCATTTTCTCCATTTGCTCGATGATTTTTTGGCGGAATGGAACCTTGGCTTCCGTCCAATCAATATTGCCGTGCTGGTGAGAGACTGGAGCGAGCACGTAGAGGGTGCTCATGCCCTCGGGGGCGAGCGTGGGGTCGGTCACGCCGGGATTTTGCACATAGAAAGAGGGGTCTTCGGAGAGGGTGTGTTCGTCCTCAATCTCCCGGAGATTTTTGGCGTAGTCTTCGGCGATGAAGATGTTGTGGTGGTGGAGATGAGAGTAGCTGCCCTCGATCCCGAGATACATCATGAAGGTCGAGCAAGAGAATTTCTTGCGATCGATCGAGCGATTGCTCCAACGTTTCCGGAGCGCGTCCGGAACAAGCTTCCGCATGGCGTGGGCGAAGTCGGCGTTGATGATGGTGGCATCCGCGCTGTGCTCCCCATCGGCAGTCTGAACTCCGGTCAAGGTGCGACCCGAGAAGGTCAGCCCGGTCACTTCCTCGCCCAGATGAATGGTGGCGCCGAGGCGCCGGGCGCAGCGCGCCATGCCCTCGGAAATGGCGGCACAGCCTCCGATGGGGTGATGGACGCCGTACTCATATTCCAGGAAGGAGAGAATCGTGAAGAGGCTGGGACAGCGGAAGGGCGACATCCCGAGGTATTTTGACTGGAAACTAAAGGCGACCCGGACTCGATCATCTTCAAAGAAACGGCGCAGGTCGGTGTCGACCGAGGTGCCGGGACGGAGCCGGGGGACGCTTTTGAGGAGATTGGGATCGAGGAGGTCAGTCAGCCGACTAAACGGCTTTTGCAGGACGGGCTTGAAGGCTTTGAACTTCTCCCGGTTGTCTTCCAAGAACTTGGGGAATTGATCGGCATCGACGGGCGAGATGGCCGCGATTTGGCGTCGCATGTTTTCGACGTCGGGCGTGGCTTCGATCTGCCCGCCCTTTTCAAAAATCAGACGGTAAAAGGGATCGAGAGATTTGAGTTCAATCTCTTTGTCGAGCGAGAAGCCGCAGGAAGAAAAGATCTCCGCCAAAATCTCCGGATACATGAAGAAGGTCGGCCCCATGTCGAAGCGGAAGCCATCCTTTTCGATGGCGGAGGTCCGTCCGCCGACTCGTGGCTGTTTTTCAAACACGTGCACGTCTAGTCCGGCTTTGGCCAAGAGCATCGCCGAAGCCAGCCCCCCCGGACCGGCTCCGATGATGTTCACTCGCTTTGGTTGCATCATGTCGTTGATCATCTGACTGCTCTACGCTCTGTGTTTGGAAAGGGTGTCATGGGCCGAGGGCTTTGTCGATCACGGGTTCATCAAGATGGCCTGGCGAATCTTTGCGACTTGTTTGCCGGGGGAGGGTTGGGTGTCCTTCCATACCAAGTGGCCACCTTGAAAGAGAAAGCTTTTTCGCGCCGGCCAGCCAAGGAGACGGGACACTCCAAAAGCGCTCGCGAGCTCGCCCTCCTCGTCCGAAATAAGCGAGAAGGGAAGGCTTCGTTTTTCCCGGAAGCGGGCCAAGGCCGCGGGAGAGTCCCCGCTGATGCCTAGAACCGTCAATTCCAAATCGGCCAAGTCTTGCGCTTCATCGCGAAAGGAGCAGGCCTGGGCGGTGCAAACCGGGGTGCCGGCTTTGGGGAAGAAGTAGAAGAGAGTCCGCGGCCCCCCGGCCAAGCTGACGAGCGAGGCTTGCGTGCCGTCGTGGAGGGTGACGTTTTTTTCCGGGAGAGGGCTTCCGATCGCGAGCGGTGGGGCCAGGGGCGAGGAGAAAAACGACATGGTGAGGGCGGCGCAGCAAAAGCAGTTCGCTTGCCGGGGGGAAGGCGGGCGAGAGAAGATTGGATTTTTTCCGGCAAGGACGTATGCAGCAGCGGCAAAGGCTTGCGCCTTTGCCACCACTCCCTCCCTGAACTGAACATGACCCCATCCCCCTCCAAAGCTGCGGGCGTCCTCGTCCCGGTCTTTGCCATTCGCCGGCGTTACGATCTGGGGATCGGTGATACCAGTGGCGTCCAGCAGTTCATCGACTGGGCGGCCGAGACGCAAATCGGCGTTCTTCAGTTTTTGCCGATCACGGAGACGGGGGCCGACAATAGCCCCTACAACGCTATCAGTGCGGTGGCGCTCGATCCTCTGACCCTCGATTTGTCTCCGGGTGCTCTCCCCGACCTGACGGAGGAGGCTTTTTCGGAAGTGATCGTGGGCGAGAACTTGCTGGAACTTCGCTCCGGCTCGGTGCGGTATGAGCGGGTTCGCCGACTCAAGTTGAGTCTTCTGGATCGAGCCTTTCGGCACTTCCAGGAGAAGCACCTCGGGCAGGAAAGCGATCGCGGCCAATCCTTCGCCCTCTTTCAGAAAGAGGAGCAAGCCTGGCTGGCCGACTATTGTCTTTTCCGCTGCTTGATGGAGCGAGAAGAGGGGTCGGCCGCCTGGGACCAATGGCCGGAGGAGTACGGCACCATCGCGCGAGCGAGAGAGTTCGTGGCGGATCGCCAGGAGCTTCGCGCGCGACTCGACTTCTTCGCCTATGTGCAATGGGTGGCCAGTCGACAGTGGCGGGCCGTTCGCCGTTATGCGGAGCAGGCGGGCGTCCGCTTGATGGGAGATGTGCCCTTTGGAGTGAGCTATTACAGTGCGGACGTCTTTGCCCAGCCCGAGCTCTTCGACTTGGAATGGAGCGGCGGCGCGCCCCCCGAGGCTTATTTCAAAGAGGATCGTTTCACCCAAAAATGGGGACAAAATTGGGGCATTCCGCTTTATCGATGGGAGGTCATGGAGGACCAAGGCTTTGCCTGGTGGCGACGGCGCATAGGCAAGCTGACGGATATCTTTGATATCTTCCGAATCGATCACGCGCTCGGCTTCTACCGCATTTACCGCTTCCCTTGGCGGCCCGAGCGAAATGAACATTTCCTGGATCTTTCTTGGGAGGAAGCCGCGACGGAGAATGGCGGTCGCGTGCCTGGTTTTTGGCCCCAGGCCGACGACAGCCAAGAGCGCTGCGCCGCCAATCGTTCTCAGGGGGAGCGCTTTCTTCGGGTGATCCAGGAGGCGGCAGGCCAGGCGGAGATCGTGGCGGAAGACCTCGGGATGGTGCCCCCCTATGTCCGTCCCAGCTTGGAGACCTTAGGAATTCCAGGAATGAAGATTCCGCAGTGGGAATATGGCGAAGAGGGGCAGGTCTGCCCCGGCCAGGACTACCCGGAAATCTCTTTCACGACTTACGCGACCCACGACCACCCGCCGCTCAAGGCCATCTGGGAAAACCACCGCAAACAGATCCTGGACGAGGAGGAAGGGGCGGAGGACTCCGCCCGGGAGCTGCATGCCTTGGCCCGATTCGCTGGGTGCGAATGGCAGGGGGACATCGTGCCGCGCTTCGATGAAGAAGTCCGCCAGCAGCTGATTCGCGGCTTGTTCGCCTCCAACGCCCGCTATGCCGTCATCATGATGACGGATTTCCTGAGTTCGACGGATCGATTCAATGTCCCCGGCATGTCGGCCGATGAGAACTGGTCGACGCGGCTGCGCCCGACGGTGCGGGATTTTCTGCGCAACCCTCATTGGACAAACATGGGCGCCAGCTTGCGGAGGCTGGTGGAAGAAACAGGGCGCGGCCTTCCCCAGTGCAAATCATGAACCATTTGGAAACTCTCGATCAGGCCATCGACGAGGCTTTGGCCGCCATCGCCTCTCTCAAGGAACTCAAAGAGCAGATCGAAGCCGCCGCCCAACTGATGGGCGAGAGCTTGGACCGAGGTGGAAAGATCCTGGCCTGTGGCAACGGCGGGAGTGCCGTCGATAGCGCGCACTTCACGACGGAGCTGCTCTGTCGCTTTGATCAGGATCGGCGGAGTTTGGCGGCCTTCCCACTCTCTTTGGATGGCTCGATGCTGACGGCCGTGGCCAACGATTACGCTTTCGAGGAAGTCTTTGCGCGCCAAGTGGCGGGCTTGGGCAAAGCGGGGGATGTTCTGGTGGGGTTTTCGACCAGTGGGAATTCGCTGAATGTCCTTCGCGCTCTGGCCCAGGCTCGCGAAATGGGCTTGAAAACGGTGGCTGTGGTTGGTCGCGATGGCGGCCAAGCCTCGGGCCTGGCTGACGTGGAAATTCTCATTCCCGTTCAGCCAACGGCCCGCATCCAGGAAGCCATGAAAGTGGTCATCCACCTGTGGTGCTTGCGGATTGAGCAAATCCTCGGCCTGCCATGAAAAGGCTGCGGCCTGCGCAAAAATGACCTTGCTGGGGCTCCCGAAAGTTCTTATCGAAGGAGCGAATGAGCCCCGCACCCCTCACCATTTCTGTCACCGGCGCGGCCGGCCAAATCGGCTACGCGCTTTTGTTCCGCTTGGCTTCCGGGGCGGTCTTCGGGCCGGACCAGCCAGTCCGCCTGCGGTTGATTGAAATCGAGCCCAGGATGAAGGCCCTCCAGGGTGTCGTGATGGAGCTGGAGGATGGGGCCTTCCCTCTGGTTCAGGAAATCGTCGCCACGAGCGAGCTGGCAGAAGGATTCGCGGACGCCAACTGGGCCTGGCTCATTGGTAGCGTGCCCCGTCAGGCAGGGATGGAGCGGGGAGATCTTTTGGTCATCAATGGCGGCATCTTCACCGGGCAGGGCCGGGCCATCGACGAGAACGCGGCCGATGATTGTCGGGTTCTCGTAGTGGGCAATCCCTGCAACACGAACTGTCTCATCGCCCAAAAACAGGCCAAGCGCTTGCCGGCCGATCGCTGGTTTGCCATGACCCGCTTGGATGAGAATCGTGCCAAGTCCCAGTTGGCCGCCAAAGCCGGCCGTCCTGTGAGCGCCGTCAGCCATTTGGCGATTTGGGGCAATCATTCCGCCACCCAATACCCTGATTTCTACCATGCGCGGATCGCGGGCGTGAGCGCGGCCGAGGTCATTGGGGACGAGACTTGGCTCCAGGAGACCTTTTTGCCCACGGTGCAAAAGCGAGGGGCCGCCATCATTGAGGCCCGCGGGGCTTCCTCGGCCGCTTCCGCCGCTTCGGCCATCATCGATACCGTCCGGTCTCTCACCTTGGGCACGCCGGAGGGAGATTGGACGAGCGTGGCGGTGGTCTCGGACGGGAGCTATGGCATCGAGCCTGGCCTGGTGGTGGGACTCCCCATCGCGGTCCCAGCCGATGGCGTCTGGCAGGTGGTGGAAGGGATCGAGCTGAACGCGTTTTCCCAGGAAAAAATTCGAGCTTCGGTTGCCGAACTCGAGAGCGAGCGGGAGGCGGTGCAGGACCTGCTCGGCTGGACTTGAATCACTCGATCGGCCGGGGATCGCTGGCCACTCGGAATCCAATGGTGGCCTTGGGCTCGCTTTGCAAGCGACTGCTGCGAGCGGCCGGTCGGATCCAGTCAAAGCTCGCCACCCAATCGCCCCCTCGGACGACTTTGTGATCCGAATCCGCCCCGAGCGGATCCTGAAGCGGGCCCGCGGGAGAAGTCTTTTGGTAGCCGGAAGAGGTCCATTCGGCCACATTCCCCAGCATGTCGTAGAGGCCCCAGGGGTTGGCTCGCAGCTGGGCGACCTCGCGAGTTTTGAACTGGGCATTGTCGTAGAACCAGGCTCGTTCCTTGAGCCAGTCTCTGAATTGGGCCGTGTCCATGGAAGCAAAGTCGAAGGTCTGCCCTGCCCGGGCGGCGTATTCCCATTCCGCTTCCGTCGGCAAACGATAGGTCCAGCCTTCCAAAGCGGAGAGCGTTTGGCAGAAGTTCACGGCTTGCTCCCAAGACACGCTTTCGACTGGGAGGGAATCGCCCACACTTTTGGAGGGTGATTCGCTGCCCATGACCTCCCGCCACTGGCTTTGGGTCACCTCGGTGGCCGAGAGGTAAAAGGGGCGCGTGAGCGCTACGGCCACCAGCGCCTCATTCTCTTTGCGCTGGGGTTCCTCGGCCGGGCTCCCCATGACAAATTCGCCAGCGGGCATCAGGATCATGGTCATCTTCAGGCCATTGACCCTTTCGGCATCGAGTTCCCCCCAAGCCTCTTGAGAGGGGTCCAGGGGGGGCGACTTTTCTGATCGGGGTGGGAAGTCTGCTCCGGTGTAGTCGAGAGGCTTCTGGAAAAGAGAAGGAGCCAGCTCCTTCTCCTCCAGCGAGGTCACCACGGTGGTCAGGGTGGTGTGGTCTTCGGTCACTTCAAGTTTCAGAATGGTGCCCGACTCCACTGAGAGGTTGAGCAAGGTGGGGGTGAGGACGCGACTGACCTCAAATTCAAAGGCCCAGGCGGTGGCCGGCCACTCCACCTCTTGACTGATCCAAACGTAGGCGACCGCGTCTTCGCGAATTTCCGGGGCGCTCACAACGCGGAATTTGCGAGCAGGGTAGCCGGCCACCTCGATGACCTCCTCGGTCGCTTCCAACTCCGTGGGGGCAGGTGGCAGGGACTCCCCTCCCGCGCTGGCGGGCCTTGCCAGAGGGCTGGCTTTCCCGAGGACGGATGTCCGCTCGGCGTGTTTCAGCTTGAGGGCGCTGGGAAAGCCTTTTTGCAGAAGATAACTGCCCTCATTGAGGCCGCCCACTTCATCCTGGCGGAAGGCGTCCTGGCCGAAGTGGAGGGTGATCTTGGAGGGAGCAAACTCGCGCACCATTTCCGCTTCTTGACCGGCCACGCTTTGCTCCAGGACCACGGTCCCGGTGAAGGCGGAGGCGGCGACCGGGGCTGCCAAGAGCAGGAGCAAGGGCCTCATGGGGTCGGAAACGGCACGGCCAGGGCCACGGGGACTTCCTGCTTTTGCAAATTTTGCCAAACATCGACCTCCACGATGAGGGCTTCGGGCTTCTCGGCGAGATTGAAAGTGCGCGTGACAGTGACCTTGTTGAACATCCCCATCCGGCTGCTACCGGCCTCTTTCATTTCGAGCTTCTTGCCCGTTCCATCGAAGAAGCGGAAGGCGGCGATTTCGGGGATGTCGCGAGCAATTTGGAGGGAGACTTGGACCGGCATTTCGCCCCATTGCGGTTTGCCCAGCTTTTCGATTTTGAAGACCAGATCCTCGCCCAAGGAGACCGTCGATCCTTTCTCAAAGGGCGTGGCTGCGCTCAAGATGGTTTCTTGATCTTGGGCGACCAGAAGAGAGATCGACCCCTCCAGACGATAAAAAGAGGCCTCAGCGGGCGGCAGCGCGTCGCTCTTGAATTCAATCCGGGCGGCTCGCGCGTCATCGGAAAAGCGGGAAGGAAAGCCGGGTTGAAGAGCGATCGGCTCGGCCTGATCCGAGGTCAGCAAATGGATCGTCGAGGTCTCCTTTTCAAAATCGATCAAGCGCGTCGACCCGGTCCCGCGAAGACCGATCGAGAAAGCCAGGCCGTTCTGAGCATTGAAGGTGCGGAAATTCTTGAAGTCGTCCGCCATATCCTGGTAGACGATGCGAACCCCGGCCAGCAAGGTTTCGATCTCCTGCGCTTGGCCGAGAAGAGGGACGCTGAGAAGGAGGGGGAGGAGGGATTTGAGTTGCATGAGGTGCTACATTCGTTGGAAGGCCGCTTTCCCTGCAATGGAAAATCGGGCAAAAAATTCCAGCTTCTTTGAACGGCTTGCCCAAGGGGTGGTCTCACCGAAGAGATGATTCTTCGTGAACCGTGCCACCTCGCCATAGTTGGAGGAAGTTTTTCTGGATTGGCCTGTGCCCAAGCGGCCGCGGCCCGGGGCCTGGAGACCGTGGTCTTGGAGAGAAAAAAAGAGGTGGGGAGGGGCGTGCGGACGACCGGCATTTTGGTCAAGGAAGTGGCCGACCAATTGGACATCCCGTCTGCGCTTTTGCGACGGATCGAAGGAGTCAAGATTTGGCTGCCCCAGGGCAAGTCGATCGAGCTGGCGAGGCGGGGTTATGCTTTTTTTGCGACCGACACGCCGGCTGTCCTCCGTTGGATGGAAGCGCGCGCTTTGGCGGTCGGGGCCGAGGTCCGGTGCGGCGAGACGGTCATTCGAGGGCAGCAGGACTCGAAGGGAGTCCGACTGGAAACCCGCCACGGCAAGCTGCGAGCCCAGCTCCTGATGGGCGCAGATGGGGAGCGGTCGAGTGTGGCCAAGTTTTTTGGGTTGAGTTCAAATCGTCGGCATCTCTTGGGAGTGGAAGTCGAGCTGCAAGGCGTCCGGGGCGTCGATCCCCGATTCCTGCACGTCTTTGTCGACCAAAAGCTGGCGCCAGGCTACATCGGCTGGGTCGTTCCAGGGGTGGGGCAGGTGTGCCAAGTGGGCCTGGCTAGCCAAAGTGGCAGGCCGCCAAAATGGCAGCCATTCTGGGAGACGGTAGGTGAGGTTTTTGACCTGCGGGAGGCGGAAGAGGTCGGTCGCCGAGGCGGACGAATTCCCTGCGGCGGCCCCTTGCGTCGTCGCTTCGCAGGGAGAGTTTGCCTCCTGGGAGACGCCGCCGGCCTGGTCTCCCCCCTGACGGGCGGTGGAATCCACCCAGCGATCGAAATCGGCCGACGGGCTGGAATTCTGGCAGCCGATCACTTGGAAGGAAGGGGCGCCCTTCCGGGAGAGCGTCTGCAAAAAGAAGTTCCGCACTTTCGCTTCAAGGGGCTGCTCCGATGGGCCTGGGACCAAATGGAGAGGCCGGGCTTTCCCCTGCTTTCTTTTTTGGAGTCCTCACTCGGGAGGCGCCTGGCCCAAGTGATTTTCTTCCACCACCGGGGACTTCTTTCGGCCGAGGCTTGGAAGGATCTTTTCGATCCGCACTTTGATGCCGTGAAGCGACTTCAAGAGTCTCACAACTACTGAGACCATGATGCGAAGTGCCCCTAGAGTGGCCCTTAGAGTGCGAGGAGGCGTGCGGGAGGGGGTGGCGGCATTTCTGGCAAGAGGAGGGGGAGAAGACGATTCATTTCCGGGGGGTCGGCGGTGGTGTAGAAGACGATTTCCGAGGCCTGCCCGGCACCCGGCTTGGCGAGCCGCGCGGTCTGTTCGGCGACCGCTTGGCCGGTGTCCAGGATGGTGAGGTGGTTTCCCGCGATCGCTTGCATGACAGGTCGCAAAAAAGGATAGTGGGTGCAGCCTAAGACGAGGGTGTCGGCTCCCTCATGTAAGAGCGGGTCCAGGTGTTGGTGGACGGCGCTCTCGACTTGGCTGCCCGCCAGGAGGCCCGCTTCCACGAGCTCGACAAATTCGGGCGCGGGTCGCGTGAGAATGCGCACGCCTGGGCCGTGTTGGTGGACGAGTTGATGATACCGTTCCCCGGCCAGCGAGGCTTCGGTCGCCAAAACGCCGATGACCCCGCTTTTGGTAGCGGCCACTCCCGGTTTGATGGCAGGTTCCATCCCGACGAAAGGCAGGAGGTAGGAGGCCCGGAGAGCCTCCACTGCGGAGAGGGTGGCGGAGTTGCAGGCGACCACCAGCAGGTCGCATCCTTGGGCGATCAAAAAATCGACGATCGAGAAGACGCGTTTTTGGATGGTCAAGGGAGCCTTCGGGCCATAGGGGCACCAGGCGGAATCGCCCACGTAGACCAGTGGATTTCCAGGAAGCTTCTTCCGGATTTCCCGCAGGACCGAGAGCCCGCCGACCCCGGAGTCGAGAATGCCGATTTTGGAAGCCACTTCGACAGCTAGCGAAAGCCCTCCTTGGTCACAATGAAAAATCTTGTGGTCTCAGTGCATCCTTGCTTGGCTGCGGGATGAGTTGGAAACTCTATGGCTACGCCAAGTGTTCGACCTGCGGCAAGGCGAAGAAGTGGTTGGAGGCACGGGGAGTCGATTTCGAGGAAATCCCTATTCGAGAAACGCCCCCGAGCGTGGCCGAACTGCGAGTGGGCCTGGTGGCGGCTGCCGGAAATTGGCGCAAGATCACCAATACCTCGAGCCAGGATTATCGCGATGGCTGGAAAGCAACCTTTTCCCAGGCCAGCGAGGCGGAAATCTTGGAGGCGCTTTCGACGCACGGAAACCTCGTGAAACGCCCTTTTGTGATTCAAGGGAAAACGGCTCTTTCGGGCTTCCGACCGGCCGAGTGGGAAGCGGTCTTCTAATACCAACCTCCAGAATTCACTGGAAGAATGGAGGGGAGGTGTTATGGGGAAGAGGCGCTGAAGCGCAGGGAAGGAAGAGCCGGTGTCTTTCGAGCCAGCCCTGCGTTGCTCTTCGGTTACGGTGCCTGCACCGCGCCCTCGTCGCGCCTTGGTCTGGCCCGAAATCCACTCGGCCATTCTACCAGCCAATTCTGCAGCTTGGTATCAGGGGCCAAGCGCCGGAGGGGAGGGGATCTTGGTTTCACTTGAATCTTGCGTGCCTGCCCCAGGATGGGTAGGCAGCCCCGGTGAAGCCTACTCTCCTCCTTTTGGCTGCTGGCATGGGAAGCCGCTATGGCGGGCTCAAGCAGCTCGACGCCATGGGGCCGCATGGTGAGGTCATGATGGACTACTCGGTCTTCGATGCTCGGCGGGCCGGCTTCGGGAAGGTGGTTTTTGTGATCCGCCGGGACTTTGAGCAGGCCTTTCGCGAGAAGGTGACAGCCAAGTATGAAGGGCGGGTCCCGGTGGACTTCGCTTTCCAAACTCTGGAAGATGTGCCGGCGGGCTTTGCTGTGCCAGAAGGTCGAGAGAAGCCTTGGGGCACGGCGCATGCGGTTTTGGCTGCACGTGAGCTGATCCAGGAACCCTTTGCCATGCTGAACGCGGATGACTTTTATGGGCGGAAGGCTTTTGAAGTGGCGGTGGCAGAGCTGTCCCAAGAGCGGGATGAGTCCGAGAAGGCCCAGTATGGAATGGTGGGATTCCAACTGAAAAACACCTTGTCGGAGTATGGCTCGGTCGCCCGTGGGATCTGTCGTGCCAACGAGCGGGGCTTTCTCACCTCGGTTAAGGAGATGACCAAGATCGTGGCGAAAGAAGGAGGGGTCTACAATGAGGAGGAGGGCCAGGAGTGCGCTCTCACGGGAGAGGAGCTCGCTTCCATGAATTTCTGGCTTTTCCGTCCCAGCTTCTTCCAGCTCCTGGAGCGTTCTTTCGTGGAGTTTTTGCGGGCCAGAGGCGGGGAGCTCACGAGCGAGTGGTATGTCCCGGCGGAGGTGGACAAGTTCATCCAGGATGGGAAGGCGGAAGTTCGAGTGCGGAAAACAGAGAGCCCATGGTTCGGCGTGACCTACCAAGAGGATCGACCACAGGTGATCGCTAGCATCCAAAAGCTCATCGATTCCGGAGAGTATCCCGAGAGGCTTTTCTGATACCAACCTCCAGAATTCACTGGAAGAATGGAGGGAAGGTGTTGTGGGGAAGAGGCGCTGAAGCGCGGGGAAGGGAGAGCCGGTGTCTTTCGAGCCAGCCCAGCGTTGCTCCTCGGTTACGGTGCTTGCACCGCGCCCTCGTCGCGCCTTGGTCTGGCCCGAAATCCACTCGGCCATTCTACCAGCCAATTCTGCAGCTTGGTATGAGGCGGAGGCGTGGGCTTACGCGATGTTGGTGTAGACGGCCTGCACGTCCTCGTCGTCTTCCAGCTTGTCGATCAGGCTCTCCACCTCTTCCATCTGGGCCTCGCTCAATTCGATGGGCGAGGTCGGGAGCATTTTGAGGCTGGTTTTGGTGGTCGTGATTCCCAGCTTTTCCACCGCTTCGGTCAGAGCGCCGAAGGCGGTGAATTCTCCGGTCACGGTGACGAGGCCTTGGTGCTCGACAAAGTCTTCCAGCCCGTGATCGATGAGTTCCAATTCCACTTCTTCCAAATCCATTTCGCTAGTGGTTTGGAATTCCACCACGGCTTTCCGGGTGAAGAGGAAACTGAGGGCCCCTGAGTTGACCATTTCGCCACCGTTCTTGTTGAGGATGGTTTTGAGGCTGGCCACGGTTCGGTTGGTGTTGTCGGCGGCGCACTCGACCCAGAGCATGCTCCCATGCGGGCCTTTGCCTTCATAGTGGATTTCGACGATTTCGGCGGCGTCCTTGCCCGTGGCCCGGGCAATGGCCTTGTCAACATTGTCTTTGGGCATGTTCTCTGCCTTGGCGTTGGCGATCGCGAGACGGAGCTTGGAGTTCGACTCCGGGTCGGGGCCGCCGCCTTCCTTGACCGCGATGGTGATGCTCTTGGCCAATTTCGGGAAGACCTTCGACATTTTGTCCCAGCGGGCTTCTTTGGATTTGCGGCGGTATTCGAAGGCGCGTCCCATGAGAAAGTTCGGCTTGCAGGTGATCGCTTGGCGGCGAGAGGGCCAAGGCGCGAGAGGTTGGCTTGCGGAGGGCGAGCTTTCAAGCAGGATTCCGTCGGACCACGCGAAGACGGCCTTCCCAGTCGCGCCGGAGCTCGAAGCGCTCCCGCGTGCTGTGTTTGCGAGAAGAACGACCCCACTCAACTTCGATGGACGCCAATTGGGCCTTGGCTTCCAGGTGAAGGATGCGGAAGACGGGTTCTTGGCGTTGGCGCAAAAGCGTGGGAAGCGGGACGCTGCGATCCTCCGCATTCCAAAGGAGGTGCGCCGGGGGGAAGCCTTCCAGCTGAGCCAAGGCGGCCAGGATTTCACGAACGGCGGGCTCGCCGTGCTTGCGCCGAAGGACCGCGGCTGCGTGCCGAGCCAGTTGCGCATCGAAGAAGGCGCGCAGGGGATGGGCGTGATTCTCCTCCATTTCTTCGATCAAGAGAAGGGCGTGCTCCCGCAGCTTGGCGAGAAGCTCTTCGTGAGCGATGCGTCCTTCGTCAAATTGACGAAAGAGCTGGGGCGGAGTGGGGATTTCCGGGAAGGAGGCCATGAGGGGTGGCGGGCAGCCCATTCAACCAGCCGCTTCTTCGATCAATTTGGCGACTGCGAGATGCCCGGCTCGTCTGGCGAAATCGGCAGCCGTATCGCCATCGCGGTCGCGATGCTCCGGGTCCGCTCCCTTTTCCAAGAGCAGGGAGACCACGCTCGCGAGACCTTCGGCTGCGGCATACATGAGAGGACTGAATTGCTCCTCGCCATCCACGGCATTGACCTCGGCCCCATGCCGAAGAAGGAGGCGAATGGTGTCCATGTTGTCGCCCGTGCAGGCATACATGAGCGAGGTCCGGCGGGCGGCGTCCCGGTGAGCGACGTTGGCCCCCGCCTTCAGGAGCAGGCGAACGACTTCGCTGTGGCCGTTGAAGGAGGCCTGCATGAGGACGGTGCGCTGGCCTTCCCCCTCGGCTTCCAACTGGTTCCCACGTCGGAGACCTTCTTCGATGACGGCCAGGTTGCCGTTGAGGGCGGCTTCCAGGAAGAGTTCCTGGTGGAAAGGGGGGCGATCAGGGGGCCGGGGAAGGCTGGTTTCCTGAGACGGCGCCGCAGGGGGCGGTTCCTTCTTCTCGCAAGCCGCCAGAAAGAGCGAGCAGGTCAGGAAAAACAGGGGGAGAACACGAGCCATGTCTGTCTCTACACCCGAGACGCGGAGGGGGTCGAGGAAGGATTTAGAGAGCGGCTACTTGTCGTCCAGGACGGTCGCTTGGCCCCGTTGATCCACTTTGATCTGCAAAAGTTGCTCGGCGGGGAGTTCCTCGCCCAGCTCTTGGATTTCCTGGAGGTAGACGGTCAGGATGGGGCTCTCCCAGGTGGCGTAGTATGCTTGGCCGAGACCGGCCCACCAGCCAAAGGCCGCGGTCACGGCCTGGGCAGGCACTTGGCCATCCTCAAACTCCGCCGGGGCCAGTTCGGCCACCGAAACCGGGGCCGCGAGGGCGATCGTGATGGCCGATTGGTTGACCCGCAGCCGGACAGTCTGCTCGGGGCCTTCCGCGAGGGGGACACCCGCGTTTTGTTCACTTTCCCAAGAGAGGGTCGGCAGCTCTTGGGAGGAGGCCGTCACCGCGAGCGCCAGGAAGGACAAGGAGAGCATTCTCATGAGAAAAGCATGCCGTGCCCGCCCTCTTCACGCAAGCTTCATCCTGGGGGCAGGCCCTGTTCCAGAGAGCGGGGAGGGAGATCGCTTCGAAAGCATTCGGCGGGCATCTGGAAAGCCGGTCTAACTCGTAGTCAGAAATCAACCGCGAGTCAAAATGGGCATTTCTGAGAGAAAAGAGCGCGAATTTCTTGCTCGCGAGGAGATGGTGGTCAAGGCGGCGGATGGTCTGCTGGCCTCCCATGGCTACCTCGGTCTGAATTTGGACGAGTTGGCGGAGCAAGTGGAATACTCCAAAGCTACGCTTTATCATCACTTCAAGAGCAAGGAAGATCTCGTTTTGGGGGTGGTCAACTATCACGCCACGCTCCGCTGGGAATCCTTCAAAGCGGCCCATGACTTCAAAGGGCTGACCCGAGAGCGCATTACGGCCTTCGCCATGGCGGATCGCATGCTGGCGCAAAATTTTCCGCACGGTTTCCCGCTGGTGCAGCTGGTGCGCTCGCCCTCGATCTGGTCGAAGTGTTCAGAGGAACGGCAGGCCTACTTCTTCCAGACTTTTGACCGGTGTTTTGAGCTGGCGGTGGCGGTGGCCGAAGACGCTGCGGCTCAGGGCGAGCTAGCAAAGGATGCTCCCCAGCCGGACCAGATTGTCTGGGGCCTGATTAGTCTTTCCAAAGGTGCGTTTCTGATCGCTGAGGAGGGGTCTTTTTCCGAAAAATATGCCCGAGAGCCTCTCCGGTATCTCTTCGATAACTATTGCCGCTATCTCGATGGCGTGGGCTGGGGGCCTTCCGCGGAGGAGCATGATTACGAGGCCACCAAGGAACGCATTCAGAGCGAGCTTTCCGATTTTTCTCAGATCGCGCTCCGCTCCTAACGGTTCTCCTTTTTTGTTCTAAGTTACTCACAGTCAAAAAGTAAAATGAAGTCACTCCGATCCATTTTTTTCTTGGGAGCCCTCTTGGCAGGGGGTTGTTCCGGGCCAGCGGACGAGGGAGAAGAGGTTCCGACCATGCGGCTCAATCCCGTGGCGGTGGTGGAACTGGTGCAAGCGAAGAGTTTTCCGGTGGTGAATAAATACGTAGGGGTGGTCGAGGCCAGGCGGCGCACTTCCCTCGGCTTCGAGATCTCGGGAACCCTTCTTTCGGTGGAGGTCGAGGAGGGCGAGGCGGTGCAAGAGGGGCAGACTTTGGCGGCCATCGACCAAGAGCGTTTGGAAGCAAGTCGCGATGAACTGTTGGCTTCCCTGGTGGAGGCGACCGCTCGGAAAGACTTCACTGAGGGTGTCTGGGAGCGAGACGCCCGCTTGGTCAAGAGCGGCGCGGTGGCAGCGCAAGAGCTGGAGTCTTCGCTGGAAGAGCGGGATTCTGCGCGGGCGGCGGTGCGCCGGATTGAGGCCCAGTTGGCCAGCGTCGAGGTCGATCTCCGAAAGAGTGTCTTACGGGCGCCCTACGCCGGGGTCATCGTGGAGAGGGCCGCCGATGAGGGGAGCATCCTGTCGCCGAATCAAGCTGTTTTGGAGCTGCTGGAAACCGGCCAATTGGAAGCGCGCATCGCCCTGCCGGTGGCGCAAGAAGCGGATTGGCGAAGCGGGCCTTCGCTCCGGGCAGAGCTTCCCGATGGAACGGAGGTGGACTTGCCCATCCTGCGCGTCTTGCCACAACGTGATCCCCGCACGCAGACCATCGATGTCATCGCGTCGCTGGCGCAGGAGGGGCTGAGAGCGCGAGACGGGGATATCCTGACTGTCCGGCAGCGAGAGGAGGTAGCGGGCGAGGGGTTCTTTCTGCCCCGGGATGCGCTGACCGAAGGGAATCGTGGACTGTGGGGCTGTTTTTTGGTCGTTCCCGACCCGGAGGCCGCCGAGGGCGCTCATCGCTTGGAGCCGGTCGATATCGAGCTGATCTACGAGTATGCAGACCAGGTCTTCGTGCGGGGGCCGCTCCAGACCGGCGATCAGGTTTTGGCGGCAGGCCTTCACAAGTTGGCGCCGGGGCAGCGGGTCAAAATCGCCCGCGTGGAGAGGCAATCTGAAAGTTCGCTTTCTTCGGCCGGGTCATGAGTGCGGGCGCCTCCAACAAGCTGACTGCGATTTTTTTCGATAATCGCTATCTCCTGGCGCTGGGGATTGCGGTGACCTTGGTGGCGGGGCTCTCAGCCATTAATGGGCTGCCTCGCTTGGAAGACCCGGTCATCACCAATCGAAGCGCGCAGGTCTTGACGGTCTTTCCAGGAGCCTCGGCCGACCGGGTCGAGGCCCTGGTGACCGAGAAAATCGAGTCCGAACTGGAAGAGATTTCTCAAATCAAAGAAATCCAGTCGACCTCCCGCTCGGGCATCTCGCTCATCACGATCGAATACAAGGACGCGGTTCAAAGTGACATGGTGGAACCGATCGCTTCGGAGATCCGCGATGCCGTCGACGCCGCCGCCCAGGAGTTTCCCTCTGAAGTTCTGCCGCCCGACTTCGACAACAAGCGGAGTACGGTGGCCTACACGCTCCTGGTGGCACTGCGCTGGGCCGAGGCGGCCAAAGGGGAGGAGCAGTTGGGGATTTTGGCTCGGCGGGCCGAGGATTTGGCTGATCGGCTCCGCGGGGTGAGCGGGACGCAACTGGTGCGAGTTTACGGCAAGCCCTCTGAGGAGATCACGGTGGAAATCCAACCGGAGGAGTTGGCTCAACGGCAGTTGACCTCCCGCGACGTGGCCGAGGCGCTTCGTCGAGCCGATGTCAAGGTCCCAGCGGGCTTGGTGCGAGGAGGGGCCGCCAACCTTTTGGTGGAGGTGGATGGGCGCTTGGATTCTCTGGCGCGGGTGCGGGAGGTCATCGTTTTCCAGAGTGAGGACCAGTCGCGCACCATCCGGCTAGCGGACATCGCCCAAGTGACCCGTTCCTGGACGGATCCTCCCGAACAGGTGGCCTTTGCCGACGGGCAACGAGCCATCTTGGTGGCGGCCCGGGTGGAGGACGGGGGGCGGGTGGACCAGTGGGATGGGGCGGCCGACCAAGTCTTGGCCGACTTCCAAGCCAATCTCGGCGGTCGGATCTCAGCCGAGGTGCTCTACCGGCAGAATGTCTACACCGAGGCCCGCTTGAGCGACTTGGTGGGCAATCTCTTTTTGGGCGCAGGCGTGGTGCTGGTGGTGATTCTTTTGACAATGGGTTGGCGGCGCTCGCTCATCGTGAGCACGGCTCTCCCCCTGACGGCCGCGGCGGTGCTCTTCGCGCTTTCGCTCCAAGGAGGGAAGCTGCATCAGATGTCGATTTTCGGCATGATCATCGCCCTGGGGCTCTTGATCGATACCGCCATTGTCATCACCGACGAGGTCCGCAAATACCTCGAGAAAGGAAAGAGCCGCCGGGAGGCGGTCATCGCGGCCATCGAGCATCTTTTCGTGCCCCTGCTGTCCTCGACCCTGACTTCGGTTTTGGCCTTCCTCCCCATTCTCTTGTTGCCGGGCAATGCGGGCGACTTTGTGGGCTCGATCGGGAACAGCGTCATCTTAGCCATCAGTCTCTCCTTCGTGATTTCGCTAACCTTAATCGCTGCCATGGCGGGTCTGTTCTCGTCTCTCCCCAAGACGGGCGGTGGGAGACGAAGGTGGCGTTGGCTGCGCGAGGGGGTGAGCGCGCCCTGGTTCACGCGCGCCATGCAAGGCCTCATCCGGCAGTCCATCCAGCGTCCTTGGCTAGGCCTTTTGATTGGGATCTCCGTCCCGATTCTGGGCTTCATGGCGGCGGCTGGTCTCGGCAGCCAATTTTTCCCGCGGACCGACCGCGATATGTTCACGGTGCAATTTGATCTTCCGACTGTCACGTCTCTCGAACGGACGGTGGCGGTCACGGCCGAGATGGAGGCTCTCATTCGCGAGGAAGCGGGAATCGAACATGTCCATTGGTTGGCCGGAGCGACCTTCCCTCCCGTCTACTACAATCTGATTGAGAATCGGGACAACTCGCCGAACTACGCCATGGCCGCCATCAAGGCAGATTCCTTTGAATCGGTCGATCGACTGGTGCCTAGCTTGCAAAAACGACTCGACGAAGCCTTCCCCGAAGCGCTCGTCCGGGTCAGCAAGTTCGCCCAAGGGCCACCGGCTCCTGCGGATGTGGAGATTCGCCTTCTCGGCCCCGACATCGCCACCCTCCAAGCGCTGGGCGATGAGGTCCAGCGACGTCTCGGAGAGCATCCCGATATCCTCCACGTGGAATCCACCCTGAAACGAGGGGAGCCCAAACTGTGGTTCAATGCGCAGGAAGAGCGCGCTCTCACAGCGGGTCTCAGCCTGCAATCGATTGCCGACCAGTTGCAAACCCACTTGGAAGGCCTGCAAGGGGGGAGCTTGATCGAGGCGGTCGAGGAACTGCCCATTCGGGTGCGGGTGCCGAGCGAGCGACGGCGGGAAATCGATGGAGTGGCCGACCTGCGTTTGATCAATGACGAGGGCGAGCCGGTCCCGCTTCGCACGGTAGGAGGCTTTGAACTGCGCCCCGAAGCGGGAGCGATCACGCGCTTCAATGGAGAACGGGTCAACTTCGTGCGGGGCTATTCCCAGGTGGGAGCCCTTCCGATCGAGATCACCCAGCAGGTCCTGCAAGAGCTGGAGGAATCCGGCTTCCAGCCACCGGCCGGGTATCGCCTCCAAGTGGGCGGGGAATCCGAGAACCAAGCGGAGGCCCTTGGCAATTTGCAGCTCTATCTGCCGGTCATTGTCACGCTCACGATCGCGATTCTCATTCTTTCCTTCCGGAGTGTCCGCGTGGCGGGCATCCTTCTGCTGACGGCTCCTTTGGCGGTGGGCTATGGGCTACTGGCCACTTGGGTCATGGATTTTCCGGTCAGCTTCAACACCATTTTAGGTTGCATCGGATTGGTCGGTCTGACTTTCAATGACAACATCGTGGCCCTGGCCGCCCTCTACGCCGACCCCCAGGCGAAGCGAGGAGAGATCGATGCCATGACTCGGCAGATCATGGGAATCGGCCGACACCTCGTGAGCACCACGCTCACCACCATCGGGAGTTTCCTACCGCTCTTGCTGCTGATAGGAGGCCAATTCTGGCCACCGCTTGCCATCGTGCTGGCGGGAGGAGTGGGCGGGGCCACTCTTTTGGCGGCCGTCTTCACTCCGGCGCTTTACCGGCTGGTGGTCGCTCGCAAGTATCGCACTGCCTGAAATCATGAAAGCTTTCGCCGCCCTTCTCCTTCTGCCCTGCTTGAGTGGCTGCCAGTTGCTGGCTCCCTTGGAAACTTCCGACTTCCAAGCCCCGGTTCACTGGAAAGAAACGAGGGCCCAAGGGGCCCGCCATTTGCCCGATCAGTGGTGGACGCTCTATCAGGATGCCCATCTAAATGAGCTGGTCGAGGGAGTGAGCACCCGCAACCTCGACCTCCGGGCCAGCCTCGCGAGGATCGAGCAAGCCTATGCGGCTTTGGGCGTGGCGAGGGCGGATCTCTTTCCCAGTCTTTCGGGTGAAGGAAGCCTCAGTCGGAATCGACTCTCGGAAGCCGATCCCAACGCCCAATTCGGGCCCAACCCGCTCACCCAATACCAGGGCGGCGCCGCCCTCAGCTGGGAAATCGACCTTTGGGGAAGGGTCCGCAAACTGAGCCAAGCGGCCCAGGCCGATGCCTTCTCGGTGGAAGCGGCCACCGCGGACTTGCGCTTATCGCTTCAGAGCCAGCTCGCACGAAATTACTTTGCCCTTCGCTTCTTGGACCAGGAGGAGCGCATTTTAAAAAACGCCATCCAGACCCGGCAAGAAAGCCTTGAGATCGCGCAAAATCGCCAGGCGACAGGACGGGCCACGGACTTGGAGGTGGCACGGGCCGAGGCTGAACTCGCCACACGGCAAGCCGAGAAGTTCCAAGTGCAGGGAGGACGCCGTCGCCTCGCGAATGCCTTGGCCGTTCTTTCCGGCCAAGCGCCCAGCGACTTTTCGCTGGCAAGTGCTCCCCCGCCGAGGGTGCTGCCCCGGATCCAAACCGGCCTGCCCTTCGAGACGCTGAGCGCGCGTCCTGACGTCGCGCAGGCTCTCGCGCAAATCCAGGCGGCTGAAGCTCGCGTGGAAGTCGCTCGGCGAGATTTCTTTCCACGCTTCAATCTGATTGGCTCCGGTGGGCTCTCCAGCATCAGCACGGATGAATTTCTGGAATGGAGTAGCCGCACCTTCACCCTGGGCCCGGAAGTCACCCTGCCTTTTTTCCAAGGAGGCCGACTCCGCGCCAATCTCCAAGAGCGCCGAGCGGCTCACGAGGAAGCCATTTCGAACTATGAACAAACGATGCTCGTGGCCTTGCAGGAGGTGGAAGACGCCCTGGTCGACCGGCAGGCCCTGGCGGCCGAGTATGCGGCGCAGCGGCGGGCCGTGAAGGCCTCGACCCGCGCTTCCCAGCTATCCCTAACGCGTTACCGCGAGGGCAAGGTCGATTCCATCGAAGTGCTCGATGCCCTGAGAGAGGAATTGGATGCCGAACGGAGAGCCGCCCAGATTCGGGGATTGCAGTTCGATGCGAGCGTCCGCTTGTTCCAAGCCTTGGGCGCCCGGGGCTAGGCTGGCTCTCAGCGCTTGGCCGCTTGCACGTGCATCCAATCGTAGTTCTTGATCCGGCCTAGGCTGACCCAGCCTTCCTCCTCCCACAGCTGCCACCATTTCTCATAGGCTGGCTTCGCGAAATGGGCCCGGTCTCGACCCCAGCGGAGACGGTTGCGATCCGGATCGTAATCGACTGCGATGCCCCAAGCGTGAGTCGACCAGCGGCTGCCCCCTCGGATGGTGCGTTTGTTGAAACAGCCTCCCCAGTAGTCGAGCCGGAGGTCACGAATCTGCTGGGCACCATAGTAATCGAGGACCCGAGTGAGGACGCGCTTCATGCTCTCGGCGACTTTCTCGTGGCAGCTGAATTTGCTGAGAGTCTGGCTCGAGGACCAAGCGATACGGTGGACGTAGGGGAGCTCAATGGTCGCGAGATTGCTGCCGGGCTCCCCGTAGTATTTTCGCAGCTCGCTCTCTGGTCGCTCCTCCGGCCAGTGGTTCTGGGCGGGGACATAATCGTCTTCCTGATCTCGCCAGTTCGGCACCGGAATGCCATGCTCTTCGAGGTGGAGAAGGTTCTCGTAACCGAATTCAGTCTGTGGGCCCCACCAGCCATCGATGGGGCCGGCGTCGATGCCGCGATGGGTCGCGAGATATTGGATGTAGGCCGAAAGCAGTCGCTCCTGAGGCCACTTCGGGTCGACGTTGCTGACATCGGCCAAGGCCTTGCGAAGCGCCCCCCGAGTCCGCCAACCACAAATCCCGTCCACCCGACCCGAGCGAAAGCCCGAGGCATTCAGCTGGCGTTGGACATATTTGACGAGGGACTTTGCGGGCTGGGCCATGGGGCGGGAGGGAAAAGTCGTTCCGAAGCAGTGAGCAAGTCTCCCGCCGTCGTCAAGACTTTCGAGCAGAAAGTGAGGGCCGGGAGCGAGGAGGTGATCTCTTCCTCAAATGGAGCCGATGGCCGGATTTGAACCGGCGACCTGATCATTACGAATGACCTGCTCTACCCCTGAGCTACATCGGCTTTCTCGTTCGGCCCTCTCCAGCGAAGTTATGGGAAAACTGAGCCAACTTTCAAGGCTCTTTCGCGAGGGCGTTCTTTTGATCTCCGCTCAGTTCCCGTTGCCTTCGAAGGATTGGAGATATTGCAGGAGGGGGGAGTCCGTGTTGAGGATGACGGTCGTCTCGCCGCCGAGAGAGGTTTGGTAGGTCTCCAAACTCTTGATGAAGCGATAAAACTCGGCTGCTTGCGGGCTTTGGTTGTAGGCGTTGGCGTAGATGGCGGTGGCCTTGGCGTCCGCCTCCCCTCGGATGCTCTGGACCTTTTTGTAGGCCTCTGATTTGATTTCGTTGACGTCTTTTTCCATGCTTCCCAGGATGCGGGCGGCTTCCCCTTGGCCTTCCGAGCGGAAGCGTTCGGCGATTTGTTTCCGCTCCGAGATCATTCGTTGGAAGATGTCTTTTTCCACGGTGGGGTTGTAATTGATCCGCTTGAAGCGGATGTCGAGGAGTTCGATGCCGAATTCTGCCAGCTTGGGCTTGGCTGAGTCGAAGATGATTTGTTCAATGGCGGGGCGGCCTTGTTCGATGTCTTCGAGTTGGGCGCTTTCGCCCAAGATGTCCACGATTTCGCCGCCCTGGACGGGCTCGCGTTCCTTGGTGCTGCGGATGATTTCGATGAGGTCATGGTTGGCGACCGCGGTGCGGGTTTCCCCCCCGAGGATGTCATCGAGCCGCGAGATGGCGCTGCGTTCATCGCGGAGTTTTTCAAAGAAGACGCTCGCGTCCGTGATTTTCCAACGACCGAACATGTCCGCGATGATGAAGAGTTTGTCCCGGGTGGGCATTTCGGTGGCGTTGCCATCCCACTCGAGGACGCGCTTTTCGATCCGGTTGACGTGTTGGATGAAGGGCGTTTTGAACTTGAGGCCGGCTTCGGTCACGGGGTCGCCCACCTTGCGTCCAAACTCCGTGATGATGACCTGTTCGGTTTCGTCGACGGTGTAGATGGCGGACCCGATGATGACGAGCAGGACGATGGCGATGCCGAGGAAGAGGGCGAGAGAGAGTTGTTTCATGGCAGAAGAGGGTGGGTTCCGATGGGTCCGATTAGCGGGCGCCAGTCACGGGGTTGGCAGATTGATCCAGGTTTAAGAAGGGCAGGATTCCGCCTCCAGCGGCATCCATGAGAATGCGTTTTTGAAAGCTGGGGAGCACCTTGGACATGGTTTCCAGGTAGAGGCGCTGGCGGGTGACGTCGGGGGCTTTCGAGTATTCGCTGAAGACGGCGTTGAAGGCGGCGGCGTCCCCTTCCGCTTCGTTGATCCGGCGGATGGCTTCCCCTTCGGCCTGGGCGATCGTTTTGTCGGCCTCGCCCCGGGTGCGCGGGACGGCCCGGTTGTATTGGCCGCGGGCTTCGTTGATGACGGTTTCCTTGGTTTGCTGGGCTTGGTTGACTTCGTTGAAGGAGGGTTCGACCGGGCGGGGGGGCTTGACGTCTTTCAGCTGAATTTGGTCGATCCGCAGGCCGAGGTCATAGCGCTCGGAGAGGGCGCGCAAGTTTTCGACGGCTTCAGCTTCGATGGATTGGCGTCCGACGGTCAGGACTTCTTCCACGGTGCGATCTCCGACCACCGCCCGCATTACCGACTCCGAGGCATCCCGCAGGGTGGCATCGGGATTGCGGACTTGGAAGACGTAGGCCACGGGATCGCTGATGCGATACTGCACGACCCAATCGACCGTGGCCGCGTTCCGGTCGCCCGTGATCATGGAGCGGGCTTCGATCTGCTCTTGCCGAGAGCTTTTCTGGAACTCGTTGGTGGCGCCAGGGGTGGCGAAGCCGAATTCCATCTTCTTTTGGCGCTCACTTTCCACGAGCGTGGCCTTGTCGATTCCCCAGGGGAGCTTGAAGTTGAGGCCGGGTTGCGTGGTGTTGATATACTGACCGAAGCGCTGGACCACCGCGACGGAGTCTTGAGGCACTGTGTAGACGCTGGTGAAACCAGTCACCAGAACAAAGATGGCCACCAGGGCCGCGACGAGGGCATTGCCTTTGAACCAGGAGGGCATTTGCGGCATCTGGCGTTTGGCGTTTCCGAAGGCTTCTTCTAAATCCATGAGTTGTGAGTCGGGTTAGGGGAGGGGGAGTTCGCGCCGGGTTTGCACGGCTTGAGAGAGGTGATCCAATACTTCGACCGTGGTGTCCCAGCCGATGCAAGCATCGGTCACGCTCTGGCCGAAAGTGAGCGGTGTCTTGCGAAGACTTTGTTTGCCTTCGAGAAGGTGGCTTTCGATCATGACGGCGGCGATGGAGCGACTCCCGGTGGCGATTTGCTTGGCAATGTCTCCAGCAACCGCAGGCTGCCGAGTGTAATCTTTCTCACTGTTTCCATGCGAGCAGTCCACCATGAGATGCGGGGGGAGGCCAGCATCGAGCAAGCGCTGGACGGCTTCGGCAACGGGCTCTGCCTGGTAGTTTGGCCCTTTGCTCCCGCCGCGCAAGATGACGTGGCAGGCGTGGTTCCCTTTGGTACTGACGATGGCGGAGCGGCCTTGTTTGGTGACGGAGAGAAAGTGGTGAGGGTGGCCGGCGGATTCGATGGCGTCGATGGCAATTTTCAGGCTCCCTCCGGTCCCATTTTTGAATCCCACGGGGCAAGAGAGGCCGCTCGCGAGTTCGCGGTGGACCTGGCTTTCGGTGGTGCGGGCCCCGATCGCGCCCCAGGCGATGAGGTCGGCCACGTATTGGGGGGAGATGGTGTCGAGGAACTCATGGCCGGCCGCGATGCCGACTTGGCCCAACTCGAGCAAGAGCTGGCGAGCGGCGTGGAGGCCCCGGTTGATGTCGAAGGTGTTGTCGAGCTGCGGGTCATTGATCAAGCCCTTCCAGCCGACGGTGGTGCGGGGTTTCTCGAAGTAGACCCGCATGATGATTTTGAGCTGCGACTCAAAGGCCCGGGCCTGCTGGGCCAGGCGCTTGCCATATTCGAGGGCGGCGGCCGGGTCATGAATCGAGCACGGACCCACCACCACCAGGAGGCGATCGTCTCGGCCTTGGAGAATGGCCTCGGCTTGCTCCCTCGCCTGCGCCACCAGCTCAGCGACCGCCTCGGTCAGAGGAAGCTCCCTCATGAGGAGTTCGGGCGAGAGCAGAGGATCAATCTGATCGATGCGGAGGTCGTCGGTCGGGCGCATGCTTTGAAAAAGGGGAGGGAGAATAGGACGGTTTGTCCGCAAGGCAAGAGGGGCATTTTCCTTGCGCTGGGAGGGGGGAGAACGATGCTTCCTTCCGCCAGCCCGTCCCTGCATGAAGAAGAGTCCCCTGACCCAACCCATTCCAGAAAAGGACTTCACGAGTGGCCAAATTTTCGACTTGCCGGAGACCTATCGATCCTCCACTGGCCAGAAAGAGCTGGATGCGCAGCTGCGAGAGTTGGTTCAGACGTGGGCCTGTGCTGATCGGTGCAATGATTTGGTGGTAGAGCTGCTCATCACGGCTCTCCTGACAGGTCGCGACAATCCTTCCCAAGCCAATCTCAAATTGATGAACCGGGCCCTCAAAGAGATGCGCGCCGCCAACAAGATTTTCAGCGAGTATGCCGGTCGGCGGAAGGTGACGGTCTTTGGCTCGGCCCGGACGCCGGCAGACCGGGCCGCCTACCAAACCGCGCTCCAGCTCGGACGACGTTTGGCGGAAGAAGACTTCATGGTCATTACCGGGGCCGGAAATGGCATCATGGGCGCGGCCCAGGCGGGCGGGGGACGGGAAAATGGCTTTGGCCTGAACATCTCTCTTCCTTTCGAACAGCAGGCCAACGAGACCATCGCGGGCGATCCCAAGCTGATCGAGTTCAACTACTTCTTCACCCGCAAGCTTTCCTTCATGAAGGAGTCCGATGCCTATGTCCTTCTCCCGGGGGGCTTCGGCACGATGGACGAGATGTTCGAGACGCTCACGCTAATGCAGACGGGGAAGACTTCGATCAAGCCGATCGTGCTCTTGGATGAACCGGGAGGCACTTATTGGAAGACGCTCATTCGGTTCCTCAAAGAGCATCTTTTCCGTCGAGAGCTGATTTCAGAGAGGGACTTCGATCTCTTCAGTTTGACGGATGATTTGGAGGCGGCGGTGACGGAGGTGACCGGCTTCTACCGGAATTTTCATTCCTATCGTTATGTGGGGCATCGGCTGGTTTTCCGAATGCGATCCGCGCTCAGCCCGGCGGCCCTGGCGGCCATCAATGAGGGTTTTGCCGATCTCCTAGACCAGGGCACTTGGCAACAGACTCGGGCCCTGCGGGCGGAGAAAAACGAGCCGGAGATTGCCGAGTTGCCGCGCTTGGTGGGGCTGGCGAAGGGCAGCGACTACGGGCGGCTTCGTCAGCTGATTGACGCTCTCAATTCGGCCGAAACGAGCGCCTAAAGATGGCACAGCGGATTCGCCTCGATCAGCTTCTGGTGGAGCAGGGGGAAGCGGAGTCGAGGGAAAAGGCCAAGCGCCTGATCCTGGCCGGAGCGGTCAAGGTGGCCGGGCACGTTTGCGACAAGCCCAGCCGGACCTTCGCCCCGGAAGTGGAGATCGAGCTGCGAGAGCGGCCCAAGTATGTCGGTCGAGGCGGCTTCAAGCTGGAAGGCGCGCTCCGGGGATTTGGGATTGATCCAACGGGACGGGTTTGTCTCGACATCGGAGCTTCCACCGGGGGCTTCACCGATTGCTTGCTGCAACACGGGGCGGAGCGGGTGCATGCCATTGACGTCGGGACGAACCAGCTGGTGTGGAAACTGCGAAACGATCCCCGTGTCCACGAGCAGGAACGATTCAATGCCCGCCAGCTGGACGAGTCCCACCTGGGGGAACGGGTGAGTTTGATCGTGGTGGACGTTTCTTTCATCTCGCTGACTAAGATTCTCCCGGCGGCCTTTGGCGTCTTGGAGCCGGAAGGGGAGGTCATCGCTTTGGTGAAGCCACAGTTTGAGCTGCGGCGGGAGGAAATCGGAAAAGGGGGGGTGGTGCGTGATGCCAACTTGCACCACAAAGCGGTTGCCAAAATCCGCCGTTTCGTGGAGGAGGAACAAGGAAAACGCTGGTCTCGCGTGATAGAATCGCCTATCAAAGGAACGGACGGAAACCGCGAATTTCTGGCATGGCTGCGAAACGCATAGGCATCGACGCGAATTCCCACAAGCCGGAAGCCGAAAAGGCTTTGCGCGATCTCTTGGGGCTGCTGAGCGAGCGGGGAGTGGAGGCCTTTTTGAGCCCGGACGCCGCCAAGATCCTCGGGCGCGAGAGCTCCTTTGCCTCCCTCCAGTCGATGGGCTGCGAGATCGATCTCCTTCTTGTCCTAGGCGGGGATGGGACCATCCTCGAGGCGGTCCGATCAATCGGGCAACCCGTCTGTCCCTGCCCCATTCTGGGCCTCAACGTGGGTCACCTCGGCTTTTTGACCTATGCCACGACGCAAGATCTGGAAGGCGTGATCGACGAGATTTTGGAGGGCCACTACCAAGTCACCGACCGCATGGCGCTCAATGTGGAAGTGTTTGTCGGTGAACAACAAAAGAGGTCTTATCACGTTTTGAATGAAGTCACGATCAAATCGGATAACATCGCTCGCATGGTGCGGCTGAAGACCTCGGTGGATGACAGTCTCATGAGCGTTTACAATGCCGACGGGCTCATTGTAGCCACTCCGACTGGGTCGACCGCCTACTCCATGTCAGCCACGGGCCCGGTAGTGCATCCGGGGGCGCATTCCCTCGTGCTATCGCCAATCTGTCCGCACACCTTGACCAACCGATCGGTGGTGGTGGCGGCGGAGAGCCGGGTCACGGTGGAACCCATGATGGCCAACCCTGCTTACCCCATCCAGGCCGTGGTGACCATCGATGGACAAATCTCCGAGGTGGTCCCGAAAGGGGGGAGAATTGAGATTTCTCGTTCGAAGCACTCCGTCCCCCTGGTTTTTCCGACGGACTACAGCTTTTTCGAGACCTTGCGGATCAAGCTCGCCTGGCATGGAGGGCATGTCTAATACCAAGCTCCAGAATTCACTGGTAGAATGGAGGGAAGGTGTTGTGGGGAAGAGGCGCTGAAGCGCGGGGAAGGAAGGGCCGGAGTCTTTCGAGCCAGCCCTGCGTTGCTCCTCGGTTACGGTGCTTGCACCGCGCCCTCGTCGCGCCTTGGTCTGGCCCGAAATCCACTCGGCCATTCTACCAGCCAATTCTGCAGCTTGGTATAAGGCGAAGAAGCTTCCTGGAGGGCTTCCTTTAGCTCACGACTGAAGGTTCTTTTTTCTTTTTCCGCTCGTTCTGGGAGCCGTCCAAGTAGCCGTTTTCCTCGGCGTATTTTCGGACATCTCCCGTGATTTTCATGGAGCAAAAGGTGGGGCCGCACATGCTGCAAAAGTGAGCGGTTTTGGCGCCCTCGGCGGGGAGGGTTTCGTCGTGGTAATCGATGGCTCGCGCAGGATCGAGTCCCAGCGCAAACTGATCGCGCCAACGAAACTCAAAACGCGCCTTGCTGATGGCATTGTCCCGCTCTTGGGCTGCGGGGTGACCTTTGGCGAGGTCGGCCGCGTGGGCAGCCACTTTGTAGGTGATAACTCCTTCCCGGACGTCATCGCGATTAGGCAAACCCAGGTGTTCTTTCGGTGTCACATAGCATAGCATGGCACAGCCATACCAACCGATGTTGGCCGCACCGATGCCACTGGTGATGTGATCGTAGCCGGGGGCGATGTCGGTAGTGAGGGGTCCGAGGGTGTAAAAGGGAGCTTCGTGGCACCACTCGATCTGCTTCTGCATGTTCTCCTGAATGAGGTGCAGAGGAACGTGGCCGGGGCCTTCGTTCATGACTTGGCAGCCCTTGGCCCAGGCTCGTTTGGTGAGTTCTCCCTGGACCTCGAGTTCTGCCAACTGGGCGTAGTCATTGGCATCGGCGATGGAGCCTGGACGAAGTCCATCTCCGATCGAAAAGCTGACGTCATAGGCCGCGCAGATGTCACAGATTTCGTCCCAGTGGGTGTAGAGGAAGTTTTCTTTTTTGTGATGGATGCACCACTTGGCCAGAATGGAACCGCCGCGGCTCACGATGCCCGTCATGCGCTTGGCGGTGTGGGGGACAAAGCGCAAGAGCACCCCAGCGTGAATGGTGAAGTAGTCCACGCCCTGTTCGGCTTGCTCAATGAGCGTATCCCGGAAGAGTTCCCAAGTGAGGTCCTCGATGCGACCGTTGACCTTTTCCAGCGCTTGGTAAATGGGCACCGTGCCGATGGGGACAGGGCTATTGCGCAAGATCCATTCGCGGGTGGCGTGGATATTCTTGCCCGTGGATAGATCCATTACGGTGTCCGCTCCCCACTTGGTGGCCCAGCGGAGTTTTTCGACCTCGTCATCGATGGTGGAGGCCACGGCGCTATTGCCGATGTTGGCATTGATCTTGACCAGAAAGTTCCGCCCAATGATCATGGGTTCGTTTTCCGGGTGATTGATGTTGGCGGGGATGATGGCACGTCCGCGGGCCACTTCGTCCCGCACAAACTCCGGTGAGATGACTGGGGGGACCTGGGCACCCCAGCCTTGGCCGGGGTGCTGGTGCTGCATGACGTTGCGCGGGACCTGGGCGTGGGGATTGATCTGAGAGGGTCTCGGCATGTTGTAGCCTTCTGGGGTGGAGCAAATTTGCTCCATGCGAGCGCGCACTTCCGCGGGGGCTGCGGCCGGATCGGGATACTGATCGCAGATCGTTTCAAACTCCTGTTTGCGCCCCATGTTTTCGCGAATGGCGACGAACTCCATCTCCGGTGTGATGAGGCCCTGTTCGGCATACCACTTCTGGGTCACCGGCCGCTCACTGTTGGCGCGCAGGGGGCGTCGCTTGAGGCCGGGGTATTCCTTGAGTTTGTTTTTGGCTCGCTTGCTTTCGTTGTATCGCTCGGCATGGGCCTCGCTGATGTAGCCATTGTCCTCCGGCTTGATGGAGCGGCCTTGGTATTCCTCCACATCCTGGCGTTCGAGAATCCATTGGCGGCGCAGGCCGGGGAGGCCTTGGGTGACGTCGCCAGCGAAGTCCGGGTCGCCCCAAGGTCCCGAGCAATCATAAACGCGGATGGGGGCGTTTTTTTCGACGAGGCCATTGGGGTGCTCGGTGTCGGAGAGACGGATCTCACGCATGGGGACTTCGACCGAGCGGTGGAGCTCTCCCTGGGCGTAGATCCGGGTGGAGTTCGGAAAGTTCGTGGGGTCTTTTTCAATGGCCTCCAGCTCCTCTCGGTTGTCGATTTCTTCGATGAAATTCCCAGTGTAGTCGCTGCGTCGCTTGGAATTTTCCGGGGTGGATTCGGAATGGTCGGAGGAAATCATAGTGATTCGAATAAGGGTGGCAGAACAAGATGAGCTGCCTGGGCGTGACCGGACAAACGAAGCAATGCAGTGGCCCGCCATCACTCCCTTCGCCGGCATGACCCGGAGCAGGTTCAAAGGGTTTCTCCCCGAGGAAGATCTCAGCCCGGAAATGGGCACCCCTGAGACCTAGAATCCTCTCCATGGCCTGGCTGTCAAGACACAGATTTTGCGTCTCTCGAAGGCGTGGGGACGGCTAGGAGGGGGGAAGCGGTCAAGGAGAGAAAGGCGAGCAACGCCAGCCGTCCCCTGATTGGCTGTCCAAGGGATGGGGAGCGCTTTGCCGAGCAGCTTTAGCAGATCTGGAATGAGTTCAGGGGCACTGGGCTGCGCGGGGAGGCCTTGCATGGGCGCTGTTAGAACGCTCTCGTTTTTCCCAGGCCTGCCCCGAATTCATGCGGCCATGCTGGCGGTTCACGCGCAGCTGGCTGGGAAATCTTGCTTGGGAGGCTAAGCTCATTTGTTTGTAAATCTATAGTTATGGTATAGGATTACAATGATGATTGAGCGTCGCATGGCTGCCTTTCTTCCGGACTATTTGCGCCAATTTCCGGCAGTCTGTGTGCTTGGGCCCCGTCAGGTCGGGAAGACGACCTTGGTGCGCAAGTATGCCGAGGGGGTCTCGGGCGACTTGCCGCCGGAATACCTCGATCTGGAGAATCCGCAGGATTTCGAGAAGCTAGCGGATGCCAGAGGCTACTTGGAGCAGTTTCAGGATCGACTCGTGATTTTGGACGAAGTGCAGAGAAGGCCGGGGCTTTTTCAGGTCTTGCGAGGCTTGATCGATGAGCGTCGTCTGGCGGGGCAGAAAGCGGGGCATTTTGTTCTTTTGGGCTCCGCTTCGATTGACTTGCTGCAACAATCAAGCGAGACGCTGGCCGGGCGGATCGCCTACTTGGAGTTGTCTCCGCTGGACATCCTGGAAGCTCCCTCAAAAGAGGCTCTTTGGTGGCGAGGGGGCTTTCCCGACAGCGTGTTGGCGGTCGATGACCAGGCCAGCCTTCGATGGAGGGAGCAGTTCATCACCACCTATCTGGAACGTGACATTCCCATGCTGGGGCCGCGCATTCCGGCCACCACCTTGCGGCGCTTTTGGAGTATGCTCGCTCATCAACAGGGGAGCCTCTACAACGCCGCCCAGATGGCACGCAATCTGGAGATGACAGGCAAGACGGTGGCCGGGTATTTGGACTTGATGGTGGATCTCCTGCTGGTCAGGCGTTTGCCCCCTTACCATGCCAGTCTCAGGAAGCGCTTGGTCAAATCGCCCAAAGTCTATCTCCGTGACAGTGGCCTTCTCCATGGCTTGCTGGGCATCGACAGTCATCATCAGCTGCTGGGGCATCCTATTGTGGGGATGAGTTGGGAGGGGTATGTGATAGAGAATCTCTTGCGGGTAGCGCCGGAGCGAACCCAGGCCAGCTTTTATCGGACGGCCACTGGGGTGGAGTTGGATTTGGTATTGGAACTTCCGGGAAATCGGCTTTGGGCGATGGAAATCAAACGCAGCACTGCCCCGAAAATGGAACGCGGCCTTAGGCAAGCCATTGAGGACATCCAACCCGATCAAACTTTTTTGGTCTATGGGGGAAAGGAACGTTATCCCAAGGGGGAAAATATCGATGTGATTGGCTTGGCGGAGATGGCAGGGGAATTGGCAGAGGGTTTCCGCTGAGTTTTGGAGGAGCAGGAACGCTTCCAGTTCATTTGGCAGGTCGAGATGACTCTTCCAGCCAGTGAACGAGGAAGAACTTTTTTTCGTTGGTTAAGAACACCTCTGACCGCCCCACAAGCGGGCGTAGGGTGGTGGACATTTGTAGGGTGACGAAGACAAAGAGGACTTTCCACAGGGAGAGGTGCGGTGCGGGAGGGGACTGGAGCCATTGCAGGAGGAGCTTGGGAATTTTGAAGGCGATGAGGAGACTCACGATCCAAACCAGGATGATGAGGAATCCTATGAAGGGCAGGGAGTCGGTCGAGGTGGAGAAGATCCAAAGAAGGGGTGCGAATCCCACCAAGAGCAGAGCGGTGAGGGTAATGCAGGCCACCAGAAGCCCCGCCACGGTGGAAAAGCGCACTTCGACTCCCGCCAAACACAGAAAGATGTAAAAGCTGGGCAGGCAAATCAAGGCGCTCAAGCTGAGTCCCACCACTATTTTCAGAGGAGCCGCCCAAAATTGCGTGCCTCCGCTAAAGGCACCGAGGACGAGACCGAAGGGAAGCAAGCAGCTCAGGGCGGCCGCGCTATGCTTTCCGAGGAAGCGTTGCGGACCTTCCTCCTCTAGCGCGCGGACGGTGCTGCCGGGGCGCTTGAGCAGAGCTTCGAAGGTCTGAAGGAAGCCGAGCCCTTGGGGCAAGGCTTCGAAGCTGACTTGGGGCGCTTGGGGCTTCTTTGGTGGCTGAGGAGATGGAGGGAGGGGAGCCGATGTGCTTTCGTTCATATTGGTTTTTGTTTGGTTCGGAGAAGGGAGCCTAGCAAGAGGAGTAGGCTGAGGGTGAGGATCCACCCGAGGAGGGTGCCGGGCAGGCCGGAGCGGGCGAAAAGATGAGTCGCTGATCGCCAAACGGCGTTGTAGAAATCGCCCCGCAGCGGGTCAGGCCGAAGAAAGGCCACTTCCAACTGCGTGGAGCCAAACCAAGGTCTCAAGATCCATGAAAGCTGCGCTCCCACGAAGAGGCTCCCGCCGATCCAGGCAAAGAAGGTTTGCTTGGCGATTTTCGGAGACGGGCAAAGCTCCGTTAGCAAGCGAAGCTGTTTGGCATGAGCCACGACCCCCGCAAAGGCGATCAGCCCGGTGTGAGTGAGCAGAAGGAGAGAGTGTCCCAGGGGGCCACCCACTTGCTCAGGTGGTGGGCAGTTGAGGGCTTGGACGAGGGCGATGGGAGACAGCGAGGCTAGGATGATTCCCGTGGTGGAAAAGGCGATTAAAAGACACTTGCCGGTCTGTCGGAAGGAGAGGCCGCTTCCCAGAACGGTCGCCAGCAAGGCATTGAGCAGCCCATTACAAAGAAGAACCAAGACGATGAGGGCCGGGAATTTCACGGCCACATAGACTGCCATCCAAGGAGAACGCCAGAGGCCGACCGTGAATCCGTAGAGGCCGAAGCAAATGGCGATCGTAATACCAACCCACAGAATTAGCTGGCAGAATGGAAGGTTATGGTTGTGGAAAAAGGCGCTGAAGCGCAAGGGGGGTAGAGCCGGTGCCTTTCAAGCCAGCCCGGCGTTTCTCCTCGGTTGCAGTGCTTGCACTGCGCCCTCGTCGTGCCTTGGTCTGGCCCGAAATTCACGCGGCCCTTCTACCAGCTATTTCTGTGGCCTGGTATAAGCAGACAACGGAGCCCTCGGATCGGGCCTTCCGAAGCAAGCGATGCTGCCAACTGTTCCGCTTGGCCGCGGCTAAGAAGACCGGCATAGCTGGATACGGAGGAAAAGAGGCGTGGGAGAGAGGCCATGGCGTTCTGGTGACTTCGACCTCCCGGCGCCCCCATCGTTCAAAATTAGGACGAGTTTCTGGCGAGGTGACGAGCATTTGCTCAGGCGACTCTTTCACCCTAGGGATGGGCGGATGAAGTGCCCTCCGTTGGATCCCGAGCTTTTTGTTGGCAATCGCGGTCGCCTGGTCGGTGCCATGGCCCAGGGATCGCTGGCCGTGGTGAATTCCAATGATCCGCAGCCAAGCAATGCGGATGGGATCTTAGGCTTTCGCCAAAACTCCGATCTCTTCTACCTGACCGGGGTTGATCAAGAGGAGACAACCCTGGTGCTCTTCCCAGGGGCGGCGCGCGAGGAAATGCGGGAGGTGCTGTTTCTTCGGGAGACGAATGAACATATCGCCCTCTGGGAGGGGGAGAAGCTGACGAAGGAGCAGGCGAGGCAGCGGACCGGGATCAAGACGGTTTATTGGAGTCACCAGTTCTGGAGCGTGGTGCGGCCGCTCCTGATGGAATGCGAGTCGGTCTATCTCAATAGCAACGAGCACGCCCGGGCAGGAGAGGAGGTAGAAACGCTTGCGCTCCGATTCATTCACGAATTCAAAAGACGCTATCCGCTCCATCCCCTCCGCCGTTTGGCTCCTCTGGTTTATCCACTGCGGGCGGTCAAGTCGCCCGAGGAACGGCGCGTCTTGCAGAAGGCCAGCGAGATCACGCGCGACGGATTTCTGCGGGTGCTGCGTTGTCTCCGACCTGGGATGATGGAATATGAGATTGAGGCCGAGATGCTGCATGAGTATCTGCGCCGAGGGGCGGAGGGCTTTGCCTATTCCCCCATTGTGGGTTCGGGAAAGCGCGCTTGTATCCTCCATTACTTGGAAAACAATCAAGTTTGCCAGGAAGGGGAGTTGGTCCTGATGGATGCGGCTGCCTGCTACGGATATTACAATGCCGATCTCACGCGCACGATTCCAGTGAGCGGGCGATTCAGTGAGCGACAGCGGGCCGTGTATGACGCGGTCTTGCGGGTTTTCCGTGAGGCTTGCCAGATTCTGCGACCGGGAGTGGTTTTACGGGAATACCAGAAAGAGGTGGAGAAGGTGATGGCTTCCGAGCTAGTCGGCTTGGGCCTTTTGACCAAGGAGGAGGTCGAGCAGGCACCCGCCGACAAGCCCGCTGTGAAGAAGTTCTTCATGCATGGCACTTCCCATCTCTTGGGCCTGGACGTGCATGATGTGGGGCCGGCCGATATCGTGGTGAAGAAGGGGATGGTCTTCACGGTCGAGCCAGGGATCTATCTTCCAGAGGAGTCGCTCGGAGTCCGCTTAGAGAACAATATCGTGATCGAGGCAGACGGCTTTACCGATCTTATGGCGGACATCCCCATCGAGGCGGAGGAGATTGAGACGCTGATGCACTCCTAGCTTGGCTGACAAATCGGCCGTGATACTGCGATACAGTGAAAAATATTACCGTATCGATTGAGGAAGATCTTTACCGGAAAACCAGGGTGCTGGCTGCGCAGGCGAATACTTCGGTGACCGGTTTGGTTCGACAGTTTTTTGAAGCCCTGCAAGAAGATCCAGATTCCGAGAGTGAGGCGCCCTCACAAATCGCGTCCGCCATTCGACGATTGCGTGGAACTCAACCCGGATTTTCTACTGAAGCCTTGCTGAGTCGCGACGAGATTCACGCTCGTGGCTCATGATCTTGAAGTTCTAGATTGCTGATTTTCGATTTTCGATTTTCGATTGCGGGTGCCGCTTCCCTTTTCCACTCGTCATTTTTTAGGGTGGGAGGGACCGCTTTTAGGGAAGGTCGTGGAGTGGCTTTGGCAACGGAGAGCGGACTTGCCGAAGATGCTGGTGGTGGTGCCGACGGCCCAGAGTGGTCGGCGACTTCGGGAGGCCTTGGCCGAGCGGGCGGACGAGGAGGGCTCGGGCTTGCTTTCGCCGCAGGTGGTGACGCCGAGCTGGTTTTTCCAAAGCGATTCGGCGGCCCCGCCGCTGGCGGTCAAGGCCGCTTGGGCGGAGGTTCTCCGATCGGCCCCGGACGAGTCTCTCCGACCACTTTTCCCGAGACTCCCCGAGGAACGCTCTCTCTCGTGGGAGCTCAGCTTGGGCCAGGAATTCGCGAAAGTGGTCGATGAGTTGGCCGAAGCCAATCTGAGCTGGGAGGCGGTGCGGTCGCGGACCCCGGAGAGGGGTCGCTGGATCGCTTTGGAGCGGCTCGCGAGCGAGGTCTTTCACTTGCTGGGAAGGTGGGGCTTGGAGCCCCCGGCCCGGGCCAAGGAGCGTGCCATCGAAACGATCGAACTGCCGAGAGGCTTCAGGCAGGTGGTCCTGGCCGGGGTGCCGGATCCTTCGCCGCTGGCTCGGAGGGCTTGGCGGCGATTGGCAGATGAGGGGACGAGGATGGAGGTTTTGATTCACGCTTCTCAGGAGGTGGCGGAGGGCTTTGATGACTGGGGAGGTCCCAGGCAGGAATTTTGGAAGGAGCGGATTCTGCCCTTTCCAAAATGGGAAGAGCGCTGGGAGGTCCTGCGCGATGCGGAGGAGGCCAGTCGGGCAGCGGTCCGCGCGTTTGCGGAGGTGCCTTCGTGGAAGGCTGCGGTCGGGATGTGCGACTCCCGTCTGACGCCAGCCATCGAGCGCGCTTTTCAAGAGAGCGGTTGGTCTCCTTTTCGTCCTGAGGGGAGTCGCGCGCCTCTGGAGGGCTTTCTTCGTTGGCTGGATGCCTTGAGGGAGTTGGCCGGGCCGGAGCCCTCACTTTCGGCCGTGGAGACCTGGCTTCGTTGGCCGGCAGACGAGAAGGCCTTCCAGCTCTTGGGCGCCTTTTATCGGGAGAAAGAACGCACCGTCGCGATGTCCTTAGTGGATCTGCGAAGAGGGGCCAAGGGGCCGCTTCGGGAGGCCTTGCAAGCGGTGACGCGCTTGCATGAGGAGCTGAGAAGGCGGGGCGGGGAAGAGAAGGTTTGGTCTTTGCTGGAGGAGGTGCTCTCCGGCTTATCGGAGGAGGCGGCGCAGGTGGTGGCGGGGGCCTGTGAGAGCTGGCAGGATTGGCGAAGGCGCACGGAGTGGTCTTTCGGCGATTGCCTGACCCTGCTTGCGAAAGAGCTGGGCTCGCAGCGCGTTTTTCAGGAGGAGGAACGAGGGGTCATGGACCTGCAAGGTTGGCTCGAGCTGTCCTACGAGCAGGCCGACCATCTTCTTTTGGTGGGTTTGCACGAGGGGGCGGTCCCGGAACGAATTCAAGACGATCCTTTCCTACCGAATCAGCTTCGAGAGGACTTGGGACTTCGCTCCAGGCAAGGGCGTCAGGCCCGCGATGCCTTTCTCTGGGAGTCGCTCGTGCGCGCGCGGCCGGCCGGTTGGGTCCGCGTGCTCACGACGAAGTTTCCCCTCTCGGGCGACCCTTGCCCTCCCTCTAGATTGCTCCTGCAAACCAAGGGGGAGGAGTTGGCAGCACGGGTGCGGAAGGGCTTTGGCGAAGTGGCCAGTCCCGGCAAGTCGGCGGTCGTTTGGCAGAGGGATTGGAATCTGCAACTACCGGAAGGAGGCTTGGCGTTCCCGGCGCAAAAGGCGCTCAGCCCGAGCCTGTTGCGCGATTACCTCCGATGTCCTTTTCGATTCTACCTCAAGCATGCCCTGGGGATGGAGCGGACCGATCCCGAGAAAAGGGAAATGAATGCGCTCGACTTCGGAAGCCTGGCGCATCGCGTTTTGGAGCAATTTGGGAGGGGAGAGAGCAGAGGTTCTAGCGACGCCGAGGAGATCGCTGAATTTCTGTCGCAGGAATTGGATCAAGAGTTGGCTCGTTTCTTTGGACCGGAGCCTTCGTTGGCGGTGGCGGTGCAAGCGGAGTCGCTGCGAGAACGCTTGCGGAAGTTTGCTGAAGAGCAGGCTGTGCACCGAGCCGAGGGCTGGCGCGTGGTCGAGACCGAATACCAATTCCGCGGAGAGACGGCGCTGGAATTAGGCGGGCGGAGGTTTCATCTCACGATCGATCGGGTGGATGAGCGGGATGGGGAATTTCAGATTTGGGACTACAAGACGAGCGGAAAGCGAACGTCTCCTGGGGAGCAACACTTGCAGGCGTGGCCCGAGAATCGGGACGCGCTCGGGCCCTTGGTTCCCAAGAAGGGCCGACAGAAACAAGACCGTGGCTGGGTCGACCTCCAGTTGCCACTCTATGCCTGGGCCGCGGCGCAGACGTGGACGGGGGGAAGGGTCCCGCAGGTTGGCTACATCCATTTGCCGAGAGCCATGAGCGAGGTCGACTTTGAGTCTTGGGAAGAGGAGGAAGCGCTCCAGAGCGAGGCCTTGGCCTGGGCGGAAGAGGCGGTTCGCCGAATCGACGCGGGGCAGTTCCTTCCGGAGACGGAGTGGACGGGCGAGGAGGCCAAGTTTGATGAGTTTGCCTCCCTGGCGGCGGGCGGAACTTCCTTGAGCGAAGCCTTTGGTCGGGAGGGGGGAGCGGGAGTGGCATGAGGTTTCGTCATCTTTTGATCGAAGCCTCGGCGGGAAGTGGTAAGACCTACCAACTGGCCAATCGATTTCTCACCCTGTTGGCCCTTGGCATCCCGCCTGAGCGGATCCTAGCACTGACTTTCACCCGGCTGGCCGCGGGGGAGTTTGCCGATCGGATTCTCTCACGCTTGGCCGGGGCCGCTGGGGATCGCGAGCTGGCCGAGGCTCTGGCCACGGACCTCAAGAAAACTCTCCCCGATGTGGTCGAGGGCTTGGGGGACTTTCCGGAGGCTCTCGATCAAAGGCGCTGTCAACAGCTGCTGGACGCCGTAACGAGGAATTTGGACCGGCTTTCGCTGGGCACGCTCGACAGCTTCTTTGCCCGTATCGTAAGGAATTTTGCCTACGAGCTAGGGGTGGCAGGCTTTGAACTCCTGGAAGAGGCCGCGCTGGAGGAGGTCCGGATCGACGTTTTGGCTAGGATCCTCAACCAGTCGGCGTCTCATCGGGAAAGCGATGCCTTTCTGGAGGCCTTTCGTGGCGCCACCATGGGCCAGGAGGAGAATCGTCTCTATCGCACCCTGACCACCTTCACAGAGGAACATCATGAGCGGTATCTCTTGCAGCGAAATGAGGCCGCTTGGGGGAACCCCGAGAAAATTTGGCCGACAGGCCTCCCTGCTGGAGAGGCCCGATATTGGGAGCTCGCCCCAGAAATTCGCGACCTATTGGAATCCGCCTCGATACAAAAAGGGGGGAAGACCGTGCAAAACACCTTCCTCAAGGGGGTTGAATGGCTGGAGGAAAAACGTCCCGGAGTCCCCGCCAAGAAAAACCCACCCTCCGGCGTCGGCCATTTGCTGCGGCTCTTGCCTGCTCTTTCGGATCAGGGCTTCGCCATCCATGAGTCCAAAACGCAGAGATTCGAAATCGAGGGACCCCTTGCCGCCAAACTGGCCGGGCTGGCCGGTTCTTGGCTGCGGGAAGAGGTGCGGAATCTAGTGCGCCGCACTCAGGGAGTCTATGGGCTGCTCAAGAAGTTTGAAAGCGCCTATGAAGTTGGAGTGCGCCGTCGAGGGCGCTTGGGCTTTTCGGACGTGAAGCTCGTCCTGAGTGATGGCGTGAGTGAGGCGCTCCGGGAGCAGTTGAATTTCCGTTTGGATGCGCGCTTTGATCATTGGCTTCTAGATGAATTCCAGGACACCAGTCGCAAGGAATGGATTGGCATTCACGGACTCGTCGATGAGGTGGCCCAAGATGCCGAGGGAACTCGCTCCCTCTTTGTAGTAGGGGATACCAAGCAGGGGATCTATGGTTGGCGGGGAGGCGAGACCCGCCTCATGCAGGACCTGCGAAGCTATTACGGAGAGGCGCTTCACTCGAAGCCCATGGACGAGTCCTGGCGTTCCAGCCAAGTGATCCTGGACTTGGTCAATGCGGTTTGTGACTTGAGAGCGAGTCCGGCGGGCGCGCTCTTTCCGGAGGAGTCGCTCGCGCGATGGAGGTTCAATCGGCAGGTGGCGGCCAAGGAGAAGCCCGGTTGGTCGAGGGTCTTGTTGATTGAACGAGGCCAAGAAGCTGATTGGAAGAAGGCTCGCTTGGCGGGCACTTTGGAGGTTCTTTTAGAGGAACGAGCCTGGGAGAAGGGGGCCACTTGCGCGGTCTTGCTGCGGAGTGGCCAGCGGGTTCTGGAGACAGCCGATTTCCTTCGCAAGCAAGGGGTGCCCGCGGAAGCGGTGGGGGATCGCTCAATCGCTGAGGACCATCCCGGCGGGGCCGTCCTGCTGGATCTCGCCCGCTGGCTGCATTGCCCGGAGGACGACTTCGCTTGGGCGCACTTGCAGCTCTCGCCTCTTGGACGCTGGCTGGGGGAGCGGGCGGCAGCTTGGGTGACCTGGCAAACGTGCGCTCAGAAAGAGGGTCTGGTGGCGGTCTTGGAAAAGGCCATGGTGCCTTTGCTTCAGGCCGGGAGAAGCGAGTTCACGCGGCAGCGCTTGGAGGCGTTCTTGTTAGGCGCGCGTGCTTGGGAAGAAGCCAATCAGGGTGGCTCCTGGAGGGAATTGGTCCTCTTTCTAGAGAATTTGAAACAAAGAGAAGGGGGGGCGTCCGGCCAGGTCCAAGTCATGACCTTCCACAAAGCCAAGGGGCTCGGATGGGATGTGGTGGTGCTCCCCGATTTGGACGATTGCGATGCCTTCGATCATGGAAATCACCTCAAGATTTTGGAAAAGAAAGGAAAGCTGGGAGAGATCGACCAGCTTCTCTTGCCGCCCAGCTCGATTATTTACGAAAACCAACCGGTTCTCTCGGAGTGGAGCGAGCAGTGGAAGGCCGATCAGTGCTACGAAAACTTCTGCCTTCTCTACGTAGCTTTGACTCGGGCCAAGCACTCGCTCCATGTGCTCCTCGATAGCGAAAGAACCAGTCAGCAAAACCGCCGTTTCGGCGATTGGTTGCGGGCAGCCCTGGTGAGGGAAGGCAAGGAAGGGCCTGGATCGGAGCTGCTTTGGGAGAAGCGGCAAGGCGACTGGTTGGCTGAACACGGCATTGCTCCAGCTGGGGAGCAGAGGGAGAAGCCCCTCAGGCCTCTAGAACGGCCGAAGGAACGTCGCAAACGCCGCACTCCTTCGCAGGCTAAAGAGAAATCGCCACCCGCGTTCGGGAGGAAGAGCGGTCGGGAATTTGGCAGTCGCGTGCATGCAATCTTCGAACGAATTGGCTGGATGGACGAGCTTCGCCCGGAGCGCTCAGGCCCGGAGGGCCAACTGGTTCATGATTGCTTGAAGGTTCCTGAAATCGGTTCGCTTTTTGATCGCGCAGCCTACCACGCCCAGGCGGAACTGCGTTGCGAGCAAGCATTTGATGTGGTGCTGGACGGTCAGTGGGTCAGCGGTGTCATCGATCGACTCATTATCGAGCCTGACCAGGTCACCATCGTCGACTTCAAGACGGACGCTCTGGAAAGTGTCGCCCAGCTGCGCGAACGCTATGCTGGCCAAATGAAGGGCTATCGACGGGCGATGGCCAAAGTCTTGGGCCGCGAGAACGATCGCATGGAAGTCTTTTTACTGAGCACCCATTTGAAGGCCCTCATTGAGGTGCGCTAACTCAAAAGCCGGAACGAATCGGCGTTTGCGAAAAGAGGGATCCCTCGGGATTCTCTCCCATGAAAATCGCCATTCTCAGCGACGTCCATGATCGACTCGATCACCTAGCCAGTGTGCTGGTGCAGGTCAGAAAGTTGAACTGCCAAAGACTGTTTTTTTTGGGTGATTTCTGCGCGCCTTTCTCGCTCAAAGCCCTGGCGGAAGGGTTTGATGGGCCCATTGAGGCGATTTTCGGCAATAACGACGGAGACGAATTTCTCCTCTGCCAAATCGCCACCGGATACGAGCACGTCTCACTCCACGGGCACTACGCCGAGCTGGAAGTGGGCAGTCGAAAGGCGGCGCTCTATCACTACCCAGAGGTCGCGCTGCGGCTGGCCCAAAGTGGCCCACTCGACGCGGTCTTCAGCGGCCATGACCACCAGCGCTACCAGAAGAGGCTAGGTCAGACGCTGTGGGCCAATCCAGGCGAAGTGATGGGGCGATTCGGGGTAGTGAGTTTCGGGATTTGGGAGAGCGAGGAAAACGCCTTCGAGCACGTCATGATCTCAATCGGGGAAGAATGACTCGAGGTAGGGAAATTCTGCCCGGAATCTGCACTGGAGAGCCGGGTTGATTCACACGGACTCACCAGCGGAACTAATCGTTATACATTACAAATATTGGCTCATGTTATTGAAAGGGGTCTTGAGTGGGCTGGCTTTCGAGGCGGCAGGTTTGGATTGCTCTCGATTCGGGTTTTACAAAAGAGACGACCTCACGATGTTTCCCCATGTCCACTGAACAGAGCTCTCAGGAATCGACGATTGCCCCTTTTGGCGACCGCGATGACCGCCATGCGGTCGAGGAGTGTCTGTTATTGGCTCCCAAGTTCGATGAGCGAGGCTTGATCGTGGCGGTCGCCCAGGATGCCACCACTAAGGAAGTCCTCATGGTCGCCTACATGAACGAGGAGTCTCTCCGACTAACGCTGCAACTGGGAGAAGCCGTTTATTTCAGCCGGAGCCGCCAAGAACTTTGGCACAAGGGCAAGACGAGCGGCCATGTGCAAAAAATCAAGGACCTCCGTGTGGATTGCGATCAGGATTGCCTGCTTTTGGAAGTCGAGCAAGTGGGGCCGGGCTGTTGTCACGTAGGCTACCGATCCTGTTTTTACCGCTCCGCGCCCCTGGCCGAGGAAGCCGAGGAGGCCGAGGCCTACCCCCTGAATCAGGCGATCCCAGAGAAAGCCTACGACCCGTCCAAGGTCTATTTTTGAAGGCTCTTCTGCGAATTCTCACTTTTCTCCCCACCGTCCTCGCTCTAGTTTCGACCCTCTCTCACCTGACCCGAATTGCTCCATGAGAAGATTCCTCCCTTTGTTTGCATCCATCGCGCTCGGCTCCTCGGCCCGTGCGGATTTTTTCAACAGCCTTTTCGGCGATGACCTTCAGCAGTCGGTCACCCGAGAGGAGCTCGAGGCCAACGAGGCAGAGGCGGTGGCCGAGTTGCGGGAGGCCAGCGAGGCCGAAACCCGGGGCAAGACTGGCAAGGCCATCGATCGCTATGAGGATTTGGTGAAAGACTTCCCTCTCACCAAGACTGCGGGGTTGGCCCAGTTTCGCGCGGCCCAGCTGCGGGAGAAAGAAGGCGATTGGAACAAGGCTTTCAAGGGCTACCAAAACTTCCTCGACACCTATCGCGGGAGCACCAAGTTCAACGAAGCCATCGAAGGGCAATTCCGGATCGCTCAAGAGGCTTTTCAGGGCGAGGCCCAGCCGGGATTTCTGGGGTTTGGCGGCATTCAGCCCTCGAAGGCAGTCGAGTGGTTCGACCAAATTGTGCGCAATGCCCCCCAGAGTGAAATCGCTCCTCAAGCTCTGATGGCCAAGGCGGAAATCCTGGAAGAGCGGAAGGAATTTCGCGAGAGCTTGGCGGCTTACCAGATGGTGGTGGATCGCTACCCGAATTCGGAAGAAGCCCGGGTGGCGCAACTCAAGATGGGCAATAGTCTGATGGATACCACCAAGAAAGAAGGGGCGCGCAACCCGGCCAATCTGGACTTGGCCCGAGAAAGCTATGAGGACTTCCTCATCAACTTCCCGGACGACGAGCGCGTGGCGGAGGCCCGCAAACAGCTGGGGGAACTGGATCAGGCGCAAGCCAGGAAGAACCTACAAATTGGGGATTTTTACCGCAAGAAAGGGCAGCTCCGAGCCGCCGCCATCTATTACAAGGAGGTCCTGAAAAACCCCGAGACGACCTCTTACCAAGCTGCCAAGATGGCCTTGGAGGCTCTTGAGGCCGAGGAGCCGGGAGTGAGTGCCGCGCCTGAGCCGCGCCGAGTCGCTTCCACCCAAGTGGCCCAGCGTTTGAAGGATCGGGATGACTACGTGGGCCCTTCTTCGCCCACCCGGACGACCGCTCCAAAGCCTCGCATGCGAGTAACGGAGGAGGAGCTCGACCTCGAGCCCCTGGCAGAAGACGAAGCGGCTGAGGAGGGGGAAACTCCCATGAACAACCCCATTCTTCCCCCAGCTAGCGAGTAGATTTTCGTGATGTCCCGCTTCGCTCGTCTGCTCTTTGTGTTTTCGACGGTCGCTTCGGTGGCCGGTTGCGCAGGGTATCAGCTAGGAGGGGTCCCGCCGCAAGAGATGGTGGAGATCACCTCGATCGCTGTTCCGACTTTCCACAACGATACCCAAGAACCAAGAATCGACGTGCTTTTCACCAATGCGGTCATTGGAGAACTGCAAGTCGACGGGACATACCAAATCGGCAGTCTCGAGTCTGCAGACGCGGTGCTTCAAGGAACCATCACCCGGATCGAACGTCGGCAGCAGCGTTCCGTCCCCAGCAACACCATTCGCAGTCGCGAGCTGGGAGTGCGCGTGCAATTCAGCTATCTCGTGCGGCGAAACGATGCCACCAAAGAACTTCTCCTGGCGGGTCAGCTTCAGGGGGCAAGCGAGTTCTTCCCCTTGGAAGAATTCGAGATCTCAGAGCGCCCTGTTTTCCCGGATGCCGCACGGGACCTCGCCCTGCAGCTAACAGCCGCCATCACAGAAGGCTATTGAGGTGAGCACTGAAAAGGCAAGCGGCCGCGTTGCCTTGGTCCCCACCCCCATTGGCCACCTCGGGGACATGACCTATCGTGGGGTGGCCACGCTCAAGGAGGCGGACGTCGTTGCCTGCGAAGACACCCGCCACTCACTCCGGCTTTTTCAGTGCTACGAAATTCCCAGAAAAACCCTTCTTAGTCTACACGCTAGGAATGAGTTAAGTCGGTCAAAAGAGTTGATCGAGCGAGCCAAAATGGGCCAACAGATTGCCGTGGTGACGGACGCCGGTATGCCCTGCCTTTCCGATCCAGGGTATCGATTCGTCCGTCTCTGTCTGGAGGAAAACCTCCCCGTCACGGTTCTCCCGGGTGCTTGCGCAGCGGTCACGGCGATTGCTGGCAGTGGCTTGCCTTCGGACGCCTTCCATTACTTTGGATTTCTGCCTCAAAAAGCCGGGCGACGCGGCAAGGCGCTTGCCAAGGCTTTGGCGCTGGGAGAAACGAGCGTGTTTTATGAATCGCCTTACCGCATCGCTAAGACCTTGGCTCAACTGGCGGAGCTTGACCCCGAAGCCGAGGTTTGCGTAGCGCGGGAACTGAGCAAACGATTTGAAACCTATCACCGAGGATCAGCGCTGGAGCTGGCGGGTTGGTTTCAAGAGCATCCCGCCAAGGGCGAAATTTCCCTCGTTCTGTCACCCTCCGCTGCTGTCTCTCGCCACCTCGACTGAGTCTCCCTCCCTATGACCGACGCTCCCTCCCAAGAAAAAGTCCTCGTTGTCCCCCGCTCTCTCTTCGAGGCTCTGGGTTCCTTTCAGGGCATTCACACCGACCCGGAAAAGTATCTTCCCAGCTTCCTCGATCCCAAGAACAATTTTTTCCTAGAGCGGGCTGCGGCCGAAGAAGATCCGAACTACAAGCAGATCATCCCTTATGCGCTCTTTCATCACCGAGGCAGATTCCTCCACTACGTCCGCGGCCAAGCGGGCGGAGAGAAGCGTCTGGCCGCCAAAGGATCTCTCGGGATTGGGGGCCATATCAATACCGATGACTACCAGGAAGAGCACTTGGGACCAGCCACTTACCTTCACGGAGTGGCTCGGGAGGTGAAGGAGGAAATCCGTTTTCAAGGGGAGATCCAGCAGCGAGTGGTCGCGCTTTTGAACGACGATTCGAATTCCGTAGGCCAAGTGCACCTCGGCGTGGTCCACCTCTTTGATCTGCTGGCAGACTCTCCGCAAGTGGAGCCCAATGAAGCGCCCATTACCGACTTGGAGTTCCTGAGCCTCTCAGAACTTGAGGGTCGTTCGGAGCGTTTGGAGTCCTGGTCTGCCTTCTGCGTGCCCGCCTTGCCCAGCTTTATGGAAGCAACCTGAGCCGCTTTCAATGGAGCGTTGCCACGTGGAAGCGGGCATGCTTTTGAGGCCCATTCTGGACTTCTTCCCGCTCCACTTTTTCTCCCAAGACGTTCTCAAACATGGTTTCCTCCATGCGATGAAAGGCCGGAAAAGCCTTGGCAATTCGCCAGTGGGGATTGTGGAACTCGGTGATGGTGAGCCCTTCTTCGTTCTCGAAGTGACAGAGGGAAAGGTAACCTTCCTTTTCCCGTTGGCTGGCGAAAGAACTCGCTTTTTCCAGGACGGACTTCCCTTTGAGCTTTTTCCGGTAGGCCTCGGCCTTCATTCGAAAAAAGGAAAAAAGGAGTTTTTCGGCTGATTTCTCCCCATGGGTTTCATCTAGCGCCTGCAGGAGATCGAGGGCGAAGTCTCCGCTCGCTTCCGGGAACAGAGGCTGGATGCGTTCGGTTAACCGATAGAGCTTCTGAGGGCGTCCCACACTCTGGGGGCTGCGCCAAGTGACCAGGTAGCCCAGCTTTTCCATGGCCACACAGTGCTGCTTCACCCCCATGTAGCTCATGGAGAGCCGCTCCGCGATTTCCCCCACAGACATCCCGCCGGTGCGCTTGATTTCATAGAGGATGTCCACCCAGTGCGGGCGAGAGATTTCTCTAAGAATTTTCGGCAGCATGAATGACTCCTCCGACCGGGAGAATAAGTCCTAACTCCCTAAAAATCAATAGAAACCTAAGGTCACGGAATTGGGCTTGCTCCCCTCTCTGTCACGGGGCGTAAAATTGCCTTGAATAAGCCACCCCTTGACGGTCTCCTCCTCTTTCAGTTTCTTTCTAGCTGACACGTTTTATGCAATTCGCTTCTCGTTTTGAGGATTTGAAAAAGTTCCGGTCTCATGCGCCGGGCCATTGGCGAGGCACCCCCGCCGAGGAGTGGTCCAATCATCGCTGGCAGCTTCAGCACCGGGTCAATTCCCTCGAAGGTCTGGAGAGTCGCTTGCAGCTCTCCGATGAAGAGCGGGCCGGGGTCATCCTGAGCGGGACGAAATTGGCCATGTCCATTACCCCGCACTTCTTCAATCTCATCGACCCGCACGATCCAGACTGCCCGATTCGCCGGCAAATCCTCCCCCGGCGCGAGGAATCGCTCTTCGATCCCACGGAGCTGGCAGATCCCTGCGGCGAAGACAGTCACATGCCGGTCCCCGGCTTGGTCCACCGCTATCCCGACCGGGTGCTTTTTTTGGTGACCGACCAATGTGCCTCCTACTGCCGCTACTGCACCCGCAGCCGAGTGGTGAGTGGCGTGGGCGAGCAGAAGTTGGAGGCGGATCACCAAGCAGCCTTTCGCTACCTCGAACAGCACACCGAGGTCAGGGACGTGCTTCTTTCCGGTGGCGATCCGCTGCTTTTCTCCGATAGCAAATTGGAGCAAATCCTGAGCCGCCTCCGCGCGATCCCGCACATCGAGTTTCTCAGGATTGGCTCGCGCGTGCCGCTTTTCCTCCCCCAGCGCATCACCCCCAAGCTCTGCCGCATCCTCCAACAGTTTCACCCGCTCTTCATCAGCGTGCATGCCAATCACCCGCGGGAGCTAACGGTGGAGGTGAAAGAGGCCCTGGAGCGCTTGGCCAACCATGGCATCCCCATGGGCAATCAAAGCGTGCTCTTGCAGGGAGTGAATGATGATGTCGAAACCATGCGCGCGCTCGTGCATAAGCTTTTGATGTGTCGCGTGCGGCCCTATTACCTTTACCAGTGTGATCTCATCAAGGGTTCTTCTCACCTCCGCACGAGCGTCTCGAAGGGAATCGAGATCATTGAGGGCCTGCGTGGTCACACCACTGGCTACGCCATTCCCCAGTTCGTCATCGATGCGCCCGGGGGCGGCGGGAAAGTGCCGGTCAATCCCGATTATGTCTTGGAACGAGAGGCCAGCCGCACCCTCATCCGCAACTACGAGGGCGAGGTCTTCGAGTATCCTGAGCCCTCAGCCAATCCGGTTTCGGCGGCCGCGGAGTGCGCGCAGGAGTCTTGTTCTCCCTGAAGCGGAAAAGGTCTAGGACTATGGCAGGCATCGTCGTCCAACCACGCGCGCGGATATTTCACGGGCATGAGTGGGTCTTTGCCTACGAGGTGAAAAAGGCCTTTGGAAATCCTCAGCCAGGCGAGGTCATCGCCCTCAAGGACTTCAAAGATCGACGCATCGGGAGCGCCATCTACAATCCTCAATCGCAGATTGTGGCGCGTCGCTTCTCGCGCCGAAAGCAGGATCTCGACGGCGATTTCTTTCTCCGTCGCCTCGGATTGGCAGCCGAAACTCGCGAGCGACTTGGGATACCGGCCGAGGCCCGCCGACTCGTCTGGAGCGAAAGCGATGGTTTGCCGGGCGTCATCATTGATCAATTCGGACCTCACTTAGTGCTCCAGACCTTGACGCTCGCCATGGACCAGCGAAAGGGCCTCTTGAAAGAGGCGCTCGTGGAGCTTTTTCAACCCGAGTCGATCGTGGAACGGAATGACTCCACCATCCGCGAAGCCGAAGGCCTGGAACGCCTGACTGGGATGCTCCACGGAGAAACTCCCCCGCCCTTTCACTGCGAGATCGCAGGAATTCATTACACCTTGGATCTAGCAGATGGCCAAAAAACCGGTTTCTACCTGGACCAAGTCGAGAATCACCTCAAAGCAGCCGGCCACGCCCGGGGTCGAAGAGTTCTCGATGCCTTTTGCAATCAAGGAGGCTTCGGCCTTCAGGCAAAAAAGGCAGGGGCGTCCTCTGTCTTCGCCATCGATAGCAGTGAGAGTGCCGTGGCGGCTGGGCGAGCCAATTCCATGGCCAACCTTTTGGAAATCGATTTTGAAGTGGCCAATGTCTTCGACCGCTTGCGACAGTTTGAAGAGGATCAGTTTGACTACATCATCCTCGATCCACCGACCTTCAGCCGCAGTCGCAAGGCCCTCAAAGACGCGCTCCGCGGCTACAAAGAAATCCACCTCCGGGCGCTTCGCATTCTCAAGCCGGGAGGCCTCCTAGCGACCTTCTCCTGCTCTCACCATGTGAGTCGCTCGGACTTTCTCCAGAACATCCGAGAAGCCTCGGTGGACGCCAAGCGTTCGCTGCGCCTCTTGGAGACCTTTGGCCAAAGGCTGGATCATCCCGTTCTGCCCACGCTGCCCGAGTCAGAATATCTCAAAGGCTTCCTGCTGGAAGTGTGCCCGTCATGGTAGAACCCCTCCCGGAAATCGATAGCAACAAGGTGGCCGACAAAGTCAGCCGCGGCTGTATCTTTCTCCTTTCCGTCAGCGCCGTGATCGTTGGCTGCTTGATTTATCAATTGTATCACGCCTTTCAATTCAACGGGCAGATTGCCCAATTCACGGAGTCCTCAGGAGAAAATCTCCAAAGCACGCCTCTGACTGCCGAGCAGGAGGGGCTCCTGAATGAAAAGCTACTGGCTGTGGAAAAGGCCACTGGAGAACTCCTTTTGACCGTGCCGGAGGCCAATCATCTCTTCAATCGATTGCCAGCGCTGAAGGACTTCCGAGGTCAGATGCGGATCGAAGCCATGCAGGAAGGCCAGCTCCTCGTTCGGACTGCGCTGCCACTCAATTCCCTCTTTCTAGGAGAACGCCGCTACCTCAATGGCGTTCTCAGCCTGGTACCGGCCCTCAAGTCGGAGAACCTCGATCTTTCGGTGGCTTCCATCGAGGTTCCCGGCAAAGAGATCCCGGAGCAATACCCCGGGCAAATGTCGCAATACTACTTTGTGCCCTTTCTGACCGAGGCTTTGAAAGATGTCCCCGAGGACCATTTTCTTCTGCGCCTGAAATCGATCGAAGTCGCGCACGGAGAGATGCGCCTCCAGTGGTAAGCCCGAGCGAATGGGCGAAAGGCCAGCCCATCATTCCACCAAGGTGGGATTGCCATGGTGATTGTAATGGCGGCCCTCGAAGACGTTTTCGAGATTGTTCCATCCCAGCCAAACCACCGAGATGGTCAAAATCAGCCAAGCGCTACCGATGAGCGTGCCACAGAGAGGCAGCCATCTCGGGCGCGAGACCATCCAGCAAAAAAGGTAGACGTTCCAGCCGCCCAAACAAGCGAGAGAGAAAAGGAGCCAGGGATAATAAATCAGCCCAATGACCTCCCGCAACCAAATGGGGTAGCCTCCGGCGTTCCGCCAGAAGATCGGCATCTCCTTGAAAAACGTCATTCCCAGCAAAAGCAAGAGAGCCAAAAAGACCGCAGCCGTCGAGCCGACCGGAACCGCGAGCGAATTTTTTTCTCGGAGACGGGTGGGAGACGTCCGGTCCTTGGCGCGCTGGCCGATCCATGCGTTAAGGGCTTGCGCGTCCATGAGAGAGAAGTTTACTCTGAATCCGAAGCCATGGGAAGAACTTCCCATTTATTTCCCTAAAAGCGGATGACGTCGGAAAGAAGCACCGGACAGCGAAACAGCAGCCGCGCAGGGTCCCCTCAAGAAGCGGGATTTTCCTTTCCCCTCCCCCTCGATCCGCTCCGCGTTCTCCGGGGAATTCTGGCGCGCTGGTATTGGCTCCTTCTCTTCGTGGTTCTTTTGGGAGTGGCCGGAGGCGGCTTCGGCCTTCTGAGCCACGAACCGCGTTTTTCGGTCTCGCTCCCGATGGGGCAGCTAGAGGTCACCAATATCGTGAAGGCAAGTCAAATTGGGGAATCCTACCGGCCCCCTTCGCTGGATGACCGGGCGCTTTTGGCCACCTTGACCGCCAACAAGGTGATTTCCCGGGCGAGCGCCAAGTTGGGGCTCGATGCTTCTCTCGGCACCGTTCGATCTCGCGTGGAAGCAGAGGTGGCAGAGGGCGGCATTTTTTACATCACCTACCACTCACCGGACAGTCCGGAGGCCGCCCTCGCTTTCCTGGAGGCCTGGTCCGAGGAAATCATCTTTTTTTCCAAAGAACGCCAAAAGGAAGATGCCCAAGAAAGCGCCCTCTTGCTGCGGACACAGATCGGCAAGCTGACCGGCGATTTGGAGCAGCAAAACCGCCGAATCCTCAACTTCGTCAAAGAGACCAATTTCGTGGGAGCCGACCTCCAGTTCACCACTCTTTTGGGCAACCAAGCCAGGCTTGAGCTGGAGTTGGAGCGCATCAATGCCCAGCGGGCGACCCGAGCCGACCAGATCAATGCCTACATCAGCGAGCTGAAGCGCCAAGGCCCCATTGATGAGCAAATCAAAAAAGCCCAGGATGAACTCTCCGTGCTGCGGGCCCGTTACACCGATGGAAATCCCCTCGTTCAGGAAAAGCTCTCCTCGATTGCCTTTTTGGAAGAGAAGCAGAAAGAATTGCAAAGCTCCGCGCTCGGAGACGACGAAAGCAGCCTCCAGCAATACACCGGCACGCCCTTGGGGAATCAAATCTTCCTCAATCTGATCGAGCGACGGAACGAAAAGCTGGAGCTCGATCGTCTGGCCCGTCAATACCAAGACACACTCGGCACCTACGAAGCACAGCTCGAAGGGCTCTCCGAGCAACAATACCGCTACAACGAAATGACGGAGCGCCGCTCCGGCCTGCAAGAGAGCTTACGAATTTTTAACAGCCGCTTGCGAGAAGCCGAGGTCTTCGCCTCGATTCCCCAAGGCTACTGGGAAATCTTCCAATATCCTGACGCGAGCAATGTGGTGGCCTCCTCCCGATCAGGCAACGCCGTCCTCTTGGGCGCCGCGGGCGGGTTCATCGGGCTGGGGCTGGGGTTCTTCATCGCCTTGGCCTTGGAATTGACCCGCCCCAGCCACCGGACCGCCTTTGAATGCTGCGCTGGGGCCGAAGCCCCACTGCTCGCTTCCATCCGGATCGCCCGTGGGAAAAAGGCAAGCGAGACGGAACCCGATCCCTGGCAAGCTCCCATTCAAGAGCTCTGGCTGGCTTGGTTAGCTCGCTTGCAGCAGGAAGGGATCTTGACCCTGGTCTGGACCGGCGTTTGTGAGCCGGCTCACGAAGAACTCTTCTGGGAGCGTCTGACCGCCGAAGTGAAGCATGACGGACAAGCGCTGACCGTCTTTGATCTCACCCCCACCACCAATCCCCTCTCGTTGGCGGACGGGAATGGAGCCGGGCCCGCTTGGATCGAAGTCCACGAAGCCGATGCGCCCGACCTCATGCGTTCCATACAAACCGTGGCCAAATCCTCCCGCATCCTGGTCCGCGCTGCGGGCGTCCCGAAAGGGGCCGTCCGTGAATACACCAAGAAACTTGGCTTCTGGTTCGCCCTCATCTCCGCCAATGGGCGCGCCATCGAATCGCTGGGTGAGCGGCGTCGCCTCCTGAAAGCCATCCTCCCGCCCATCGATGGAGCGGTCGCCATTGTGGAATCCCGCTCCGGCCTGCTGAACGAAATGACGGACAAATTTTCCAACGCGCTCGCCGAGCGCTTCAGCCGCTTGCCTAAGCCCTTTCTGGAAGAATGAACGCCGCGAAACGGATCGCCTGTTTTGCCCTGGGGTCCTTGGGATCCATGGGGGCCTCCTGGGCTCAAGAAGCACCCGCTCCTCCCGTGACCGAGGGCAATATTGGCCAAACCGCCTCGTGGCGAGAACGCTACGAACTCGGCCCGGGCGATACCCTGAACTTCGCTTTTTACGGTCGCCCCGAACTCGACCGCAAAGGAACCCGCATCGCCCCCGATGGCACCGTATCCTACCTCCAAGCGCAGAATGTGCTCGTGGCGGGGCTCTCCATCGATGAAGCGCGGATCGCCTTAGAAGAGGAGCTGAAGGGCGTCTTCAAATACCCGCGTCTCATCCTGACCCCGGGCGAAATTCAAAGCAAACGCTACATCGTCTTGGGCAAAGTCATGTCGCGAGGCGTCTTCCCCCTGGACCGCCCCCTCACTCTCGTGGAAGCGATTGCGGAGTCAGATGGCTTCGAGGTGGGTCTACTGGATGAAAACACCGTGGAGCTCGCCGATATGGACCGGTCCTTCATTTCGCGCAAAGGAGAGCGGCTCCCCATCGACTTCCGCGCGCTCTTTTTGGAGGGCGATATGACCCAAAACGTCGAACTCGAGCCCAACGACTACATCTACATCGCCGATGGGGTCAGCAGCGCCTACTACGTCTTCGGAGCGGTCACCCTGCCTGGCCTGCAATTCTTCACTCCCGGAGCCACCATCGTGACAGCGCTCACCAGGCGAAGTAGCTACACGGACGACGCCTACCTCGACCGCGTTTTGGTGGTACGAGGTAGCCTGCAAAAGCCCGAGACCATCGTGGTCGATGTGGGAGAGATCCTTAAGGGCAAACAGCCGGATTTCCCTCTCGAGCCCCAAGACATCGTCTATGTTTCCGAAAGGCCTTGGCGGCGAGTCGAGCGGCTCACCGATATCGCCATTCGCTCCTTCCTCACCAGTGCCACCACCAGTTGGATCAATATCAATGTGGATGACATCATCACGAGCCCCATCATTGGGGGCGCGGACCTGACCCGATGAAAGCCAGGTCGCGCCGCCGGATCTCAGAAGACGCCCTTCGCTCTCTGCCGGCGGTTGGTCTGCTGGCGCTGGTCACCTCCTGCGCGCACCTGCCCATCAAATCGACCTTTGATCCACGGGCCAGCCCGATCGACCCCCGGGACATCGTCTTCGAAGACGCTGAGATCGATCGAGGTCGCGTCCAGCCGGAAATGCTCCGCCCCCCCAGTGAGGCCTATCTACTGGGGCCAGGCGATGTGCTCGAGATCGAAGTCTCCGAGATCGAAGACACCCTCTCGCGCACCTACATCATGCCGGATGGATTGGTGTATTTCAATCTGGCAGGAGGCGTCCGTGCCGAAGGGCTGACCACGGCCGAGCTGACCCTCAAACTCCAAGAAGTCCTCGCAGCGGACTACGCCAAGCCGATTGTGAACGTCACCTTGGTGGAAGTCAAAAGTCGCCGCTATTGGATTCTTGGCCGGGTCTACGCTCCGGGCATCTACCCTCTTCGCCAACCGACGAGCTTGCTGGAGGCCATCTCGATGGCAGGGGGGCTGTTCGCGGCCCGTTTCTCTGGCCGGACCGAGGAACTGGCCGACTTGGGCAATAGTGTCCTCATTCGCGATGGGAAAATTCTCCCCATCGATTTCGTAGAGCTGGTGCGGGAGGGAGACACCTCGCAAAATGTCTTTCTCCGCCACAATGACTTCATCTACCTCCCCTCTGCCCAAAGCAGTCGGGTGCTGTTGCTGGGAGCCGTGCAAAAGCCCCAAGCGGTCAGCTTCCGAGACAGTCTCAGCCTCGTGGAAGCCATGGCCTATGGAGCGGGACCTCTCGCGGCTGCCTCCCTCACCAAGGTCGTCATTCTCCGGGGATCGATCAAGGACCCCCAGGTCGCGATCGTGGATTTCAAAGCCATCCTGACTGGGAAGGAAACCGACCTCGCCCTTCAGCCGGGCGATATCATCTGGGTCCCCAAGGACATCTGGGACAAGCCAGAAGAGTATGTCGACCTCATCCTCCAAGACGCCGTCCGCACCATCGCCATCAACGAAGGCGCCAACTCCGTAGGGTCCGACCAAGAAACGGTCATCACCATTCCTGCTGGGGGCGGGTAAGCCGAAGCCACCGACCCTCGCTTGAGGAAGGCCTTTTGTTCGGTTGCTTTTTGAAAGGAGACAGCGACACTCCGCGCTCTTTCGGCCCCAACCCTTTCGCTCGTCTATGTCATCAGACAAAATTCGGAATGTCGCCATCATCGCCCACGTCGATCATGGGAAGACGACCCTCGTGGACCAGTTGCTTCAGGCCGGTGGGGTCTATCGCGAGAATCAAGTCGCCCAGGAAAGGGCCATGGACTCCATGGACCTCGAGAAAGAAAAAGGCATCACCATCAAGGCCAAAAACACCTCGGTCCATTGGCGAGACCACATCATCAATATCGTGGACACACCGGGCCACGCCGACTTTGGGGGCGAAGTCGAGCGCGTTATGAAAATGGTGGATGGGGTCATCCTGGTGGTGGACGCCTTCGGGGGACCGCAGGCCCAAACGCGCTTCGTTTTGCGGAAAGCCTTGGCTGAGGGGCTCCATCCCATCATCGTGGTCAACAAAATCGACCGTCCAAATTGCGATCCCCAGGGCTCTCACGAAAAAGTCTTGGAGCTTTTCCTGGAGTTGGAGGCTACCGATGAGCAGTTCAATGCCCCCACCCTCTACGGTTCCGCCAAAAACGGATTCTTTAGCAAAAGTCCGGAAGGCCCTCACAGCGATTGCACGCCGCTGCTCCAGACCATTCTCGATGAGATCCCCGCTCCCCAATCCGATCCCACGCAGCCTTTCAGCATGCTCGTCTCGAACATCGACTGGGACGACTACGTCGGCCGGATCGCCATCGGAAAAATCCTTTCAGGAGCCATCAGCAAAGGCCGACCTCTCTGGCGGATCAAGAAGGACGGCACGCGGGTCCAGGCCAAAGTGGCCAAGGTCTTTGAATACTCCAACTTGGGCACCCAAGACACCGCCGATGGGATCGCCGGCAACATTGTCGGCCTGGCAGGGTTTGAGGACATTGATATTGGCGAAACCCTAGCAGCCGACGAGGCGGCCGAGGCCTTGCCTCCGGTCAATATCGATCCCCCGTCCGTCCAAATGCAATTCTCCATCAATGACGGGCCCTTCGCGGGCAAGGACGGGAAACACGTCACCTCCCGAGCCATTCGCGATCGTCTCTTGCGCGAGGTCAAAACAAACGTCTCCATCCACGTGGAGGACACCGAGGAAGCCGGCGTCTTCAACGTCTCGGCCCGGGGTGCCATGCAAATTGCCGTCCTCGTGGAGACCATGCGGAGGGAAGGCTACGAGCTGCTCGTCTCACGGCCGACCGTCATTTTGCAACGGGACGAGGCAGGCCAACTCCTTGAACCTTGGGAAACTCTCTATGTGGAAGCGCCCAGCGAGTATGCCAACGCCATTCTGAAAACGCTCAACGAGCGCCGCGGCCAGCTCGAAAACATGGAAACCATGGAAGCCTCCGGACGGACGCTCCTTACGGCTTCCATCCCCACCCGGGGGATCATCGGGCTGGAATTTGAACTCGTGAATCTGACTTCCGGGCACGGCATCTTCAGTCACCTCTTCAAAGGGTATGCCCCGCACGCCGGCGAAATCAGCAATCGCAAGACGGGCACCCTCGTGAGCATGGAGACCGGTGAAGCCACCACCTACTCGCTCCAAGCCTTGGAGGAGCGAGGGACTCTCTTCGTAGGCCCCCAGGAGCAAGTCTATACCGGCATGCTCATCGGCGAAAATCCTCGCGCGGACGACTTGCCGGTCAATCCGGTCAAGGCCAAGAAGCTCGATAACATGCGCTCAGCCGGCAAGGACCATACCACCAAGATGGCCCCTCCACTCAAATTCAGCTTGGAGCGAGCCATCGAATACATCGAGCCGGATGAATTGGTGGAAACCACCCCGACCTTCCTTCGGCTTCGCAAGCGCATCCTCGATCCCAACGAGCGCAAGCGGGCCAGCAAAGCAGCCAAAGCCACGGCCTAGGTAGGAGATTACAAACCGAGAGGGATTTTCCATCCAGCCGCCTTCCAGCTTGCCTCGCTTGGCGAAACTGGGGATACTTTTTAGTAAATCGCATCGTCCGCCATGTCGCCCTTCTCACTCTCTGCCCTCTCTCTCGCCTCGGCCCTCGGCGTCGGAGTCACTGCCGTCTCCTTCGTCCCGACCGAGGTCGTCGAAGTGGAAGCCAGTCCTCTGGGAGCCCCTCGGGCCGTTCTCAGCTACCAGATCTTGGATGACTCGGAGGAATGGTATCGCGGACGGGCCGAACTCTACCTCAAAGTGGAATCGACCCTTTATCCGGAAAGAAAAATCCTCCTCCCTCTGAATGTAGGAGAAGACTACTCTGGGCAGAGAAACGGGGTCGTGGATTTGCCATTCGTCCACCCAGGCGAGACCGATGAAACCTACCTCATCGAGCTTTTGGAGAACGACCGCATCCCGCAAAAGGACGAGGAAAAGATCGCGTCCATGGCCGGCGGGACCGGCTTCCTCATTTGGAAGGGCGCCAAGCTCTATGCTCTGAGCGAGGGGCTGGCTCTTCCCGACTGGGGGGAGCAGATTTCAAAATTGATTGAAAGTGGAAGCTACCTCTACCTCACCAGCTTACGAGGTCACTGGTATCAGTCCTACGGCCGGGTCGAATACCATGTTCCCCACGCCCCCACCATGAGTCACAGAGATGCCAATCGATTGACGATTCGGCAGGGCAAGCGGGCTCGCTTGGACGTGAAAGTCCACTTCACTCCCGCCCCCTCTCCCAGCTTGGCCAGGACACTCTAATACCAAGCTGCAGAATTAGCTGGTAGAATGGCCGAGTGGATTTCGGGCCAGACCAAGGCGCGACGAGGGCGCGGTGCAGGCACCGTAACCGAGGAGCAACGCAGGGCTGGCTCGAAAGACACTGGCTCTCCCTTCCCCGCGCTTCAGCGCCTCTTCCCCGTACCTCCTTCCCTCCATTCTACCAGTGTATTCTGGAGGTTGGTATCATACCAAGCGGCCGGATTGCTTGGGAGAGCCGCCGCGTTCGTTTTGCTTCAGGAGCCATCCACCTGCCGGCGCCCCCATAACTCTCGGGGCGCCCCCGCTCGGCTTTTCACCTTCTCAGGCCGAGAAGGTGAAAGAAAAATTGGCAAAGCTTAAACAAAAAGGCAGTTCCGCGAACGCCTTCAATGAAAAGCAAGTGTGGGCGAAAGCCCGAATCGCTTTTTTCATGTGTTGAGGTTGATGCAAGGCAGGCCGGGGTGTTCGCAAGACACTCCGGCCTGTTCTTTTTTTCGAAACCGGAATCGATCGGATGCCTAGCAGCGAAGCGCTACAATTTCGGCAGCGTGCTGCCCACCCAGGTCCAGAGAGACTTCCCAAACTCCTCTTGAGCCCGCTTGGCCAGGTCTTGGCCTCCATAGGGATCCCCTAGGATGGCCAGCATGGTCGATCCCGAGCCACATAAGAGAGCGGCATGCACTTCCGGCTGCTCCAAAAGCCATCTTTTCATATCTGCCAGGGGAAGGTATTTTTGAAAGACCGGGACCTCGAGGTCATTCACCATGGGCCCCCAGGGACAAATTTGCGGGGCAGCCAAAATGCCGGGAAGAGGCTTGGCACCGCTCCACTCCTGGTAGGCCCAAGGCGTGGGAACACCGAAAGGCAGTTTGAGCAGGACAACGGGTAGCTCCCAATCATCTTCCCGCGCGGCCAGCTCCTCCCCTCGCCCTGTCGCCTGGCACACGCAGTCTCGCAGGAAAAAGGGCACGTCCGAACCGAGACGAGCGGCCACCTTTTCAAGAGCAGGCGGCTTCAGCTTGAGCCGAAAGATTTCATTGAGTTCTCTCAAGGTGGTGGCGGCATTGCTGCTCCCGCCGCCCAAGCCTCCTTCGGTCGGGATTTGTTTCCGCAGCACGATCCGCACCGAGAGCGACTTCCCAGTCACCTTCTCCAATTCCCGGGCAGCCCGCACCACCAGATTTTCGTCGTTCGAAGGGACCCCCTCCTCTCGGCAGACAAATTCAATTCCACCCTCCTTGCGGGGCTCGAAGAGCAGCTCGTCATACAAGGACACCCGGGTCATGACCGTGGAAAGCTCGTGGAAACCGTCACTCCGCTGGCCCTTGATTTCGAGAGACAAATTCACCTTGGCGTAAGCACGGGCAATCCGGGGAATTAGGGCGACAGCAGGCACCCCTGTCCCTACGATGGGATGCCTTGCCACTTCAAGCGCTTCCACGCAAAAGCGCCAGCATCCTCCCCGTCTTTCCTTTTTCGAGACGATAGGAGTAATAGCGATCCATTCGGGAGCCCGTGCAAGCAGGCGGCCCATGGACGCGCAAGGGGCTGACCCCTTCCCGGAGACACTGCTCCTGGATGCGTTTGGCAAAGTCCATCTCGTAATGCGGAGGCCGGATACAAGGGCTGATTTGCACCACGAGGTGAGAGGGATCGGTGCCAAAGCTGGTGGCCATTTGACGAATCGCCTTTGATGCAATCTCTTGCTCGGTCCCCTGGCGACCAGAGTGAAGCAAGCCCGTGGCGCGAGTGATGGGGTCCACCAAAAAAACGGCCGCGCAGTCCGCCACCAAAATGCCCAATGTGAGAGCGGTATTTCGGGTCAACAGCCCGTCACACTGGGGAACGGTGGGGCGGGGCGAATCGACCACTTGAACATGGGAGCCATGCACTTGCTCAGCCAAAAGCACCTGTTCCCAAGGCGTGCCCAAACCTTCGGCAGCGAGAGTGAAGGAGGATTGCAGTCGTGGAAGCACCTCCTCTTTCCTGACCGCGACATCGAGTCCAGGAACACGCAGCGTGAACAAATGAGCCACCCCCTCCAGAGCACTCAGCGCGGCAAATTGCTCACTCGGAGCTTGGCTGGAAGAATCAGCGCTGGAAGGCACTGGTCAGGAGGCTTTTGTCGTCGCCATCAAGATCGGCCATCATCGAAGAGAGGGAATTCGCAAGCGCAGCCCGCAAAGTCAACAGAAGCGCCTCTCCTTTGGCCGTGATTTGCACCAGAATTTTGCGCCGATCGTCTGCGGCATGGATGCGCTCCACATACCCCAGCTTCTCCAAACGATCGACCAAGCCGGTCGCCGCCGCGGTCGAGTGGCCCATCTTACCGGCGATTTCACTCATTGTCATACTCTCCTCCGTGGAAAGATAGCCCAGAAGGTAGAATTGCGGGAAAGAAACACTGCCTTTGTTCAGCTCCTTGGTCAGATCCAGCAAACACGTTCTTTGCGTCAGCATGACTAAGTCAGCCAATTTGTCGACGTCTGGCCCCTCTCGGGCGTCGGTAAGTTTCGGAATGGCGTTCATGCGGCGGTTGGGTCAAGGAAGTGAAGGGAACTCCACTACTTAGAAATTATAATAATTATACAATTATCAGGCAAGCAAAATTGTAAATCTTCAAAAAAAGCCCCTCATGCAAGGCCTTCAGCCTGAGGCTACAATAAAAACATCCAAATAATCAAGGATGATTCGCACTTTTTTGAAAATTCCTATTTTAACGACAAGACTGGTGGGAATCTCCGTAAAAAGGCAAAGCCGTTGGAACAGTAGATTTTAGAAGTCCTGTCGGAAGTTTGTCTAAAGCTCCGCTTTTTGATCGAAATTGGGTCTTTCGGCGGACTGTCTTGTAGACATTTGGAGGGAAAACACGGGATCGCCGGCTTCGATCTCACCCTCCAAGATGTCTGCCACGGCGAAGCCTCGGTCTCGTTGGCTGGAAAGGCGGACTTTTCCGCGTCGTTCCTCGCCAAATCGGGTAATGAGCGAGGCATTCCCGTCGAGCGCGAGGGAGTTTGCGGTTTTGATGACCACAAAGCCCTTTCGATTGACTGATCTCACCACACCGACCTGAACCTCTCGAATGACGGGACGGGGTGCCTCCGGCTCGACTGCGGGAGAGTCCATGCCGGGAATGTTTGACTCGGTGACCGGTCCTTCGTTTTGAGCGCAACCCGAGAAAAGGGCTGCGGCGAAGCAGACGAAGAAGGGTGCGGAGGATTTCACGTTGAGCATTTTACAAAAAATTGAGCAGCAAACAAGCAGTGCATTTTCCTGCAACCGAGCCTTGCAAAAAACGCCCAACTCCCTACCCTCCCTCCTCTGGCAACAGCCGGAGCAATTTCGCCCGCAGCAACGGTCAGGTGGCTGAGTGGTCGAAAGCACATCTTTGCTAAAGATGCGTACCCTCACAGGTACCGTGGGTTCGAATCCCACCCTGACCGCCAGAAGCCAGGGTCCCGCAGGGGCTCTGGCTTCTGGCTTATCGGGGTGGGCCGAGAGCCCCTTGGGCAAAGCCCAACGGGGTTCGAGTGCCCTCTTGCGAAGCAAGTAACCCATAAAAGGGAACTCCGGAGGAGGAGTTCCCAACGACGCACGCACCCTCGCCGGAGGCGAGGAACATCCCACCCTGACCGCCAGAAGCCAGAGTCCCGCAAGAGGCGCCCTCTCTTTGCCTCATTCCCGTCACTTGCAGCACCCCCCGACCCGATGATACTCCTCACCATGTCTTTGATTGATCAACTCAACTGGCGCTACGCCACCAAACAATTCGATTCAACCCGCCAGCTTTCGGAGGAAAAACTCCAAACCCTTCTCGAAGCGCTTCGGCTCTCCGCTTCTTCTTTCGGCCTGCAACCATGGCACTTCTTCGTTTTGAAGAATGCGGAAATTCGAGCACAGCTCTTGGAACATTCTTGGGGGCAAAAACAGGTCACGGATGCCTCCGAAGTCATTCTTTTCTGTCAGCCAACCGCTTTTTCTGAAGCCGACGTCGATGCCTTTCTCGAAGACACCATGCAAACTCGCGGCGTCAGTCGGGAATCCTTGGCTGGCTACGAAGGCATGATGAAAGGGTTTCTCGACCGCATGGAGCCGGAAGTTCTCCATGGCTGGGCTCGCAATCAGGTCTACCTTGCGCTCGGTTCCTTTCTCGTAGCCTGCGCGGCCGAGGGGGTGGATGCTTGCCCGATGGAAGGCTTTCAGCCAAGCGAGTATGACCGAATTCTCGGCCTGGAGGAAAAGGGGCTGACCGCGGTGGTCGTCTGTCCCATTGGCTACCGTTCGGAGGAGGACAAGTATGCCAGCCTAGCGAAAGTCCGGTTCCCCATGGAGACCGTCTTGAGCGTGATCGAGTAAACGGGCGACCCCAAGGGCTTCCCTGACATCGGATGCAGCCAAGCGACCGCTTGGTGATTTTGCTTGGCATCGATTTTGCTCTGCTTGGGAAATGGCTCGCGTAGCTATCTCAAACTCAGTCTGTTAGAATTCACCACCCATGAAAAAAGTCGAGGCGATCATCAAACCTTTCAAACTGGAGGACGTCAAAGAGTCCCTCTCCGAGATCGGGGTTCAGGGAATGACAGTGACGGAGGTGAAAGGGTTTGGACGGCAAAAAGGTCACACTGAAATTTATCGGGGCAGTGAATACACCGTTGATTTCCTCCCCAAGGTGAAATTGGAGATCGTGATCGAGGACAGCATGCTCGAGCAGGTCACCAAAACCATCGCCGAATCAGCCAATACCGGAAAGATCGGAGACGGCAAGGTCTTCGTCTCAGACGTCTTGGAAGCCGTTCGGATTCGGACTGGGGAAGAAGGCGGGGAGGCGCTCGCCACCAACTAGGCCCTAGGAGGCCCTGGGCAAAGACCCCTCCGTTCCAGCCCCAGTAGCCCCGGGGCACATCGGTCACCAGAACGTAGGTGCGCTCTTTGGGAATGGCCAGGCGAGCCGAGACCAAGTAGCAAAGAAGCCGGACTCGCTCCTCCACTTTTGGTTTGTCGACCCCTAGCGCACGCAGCTCAAGAAGAGCGCAGTCGCGAGAGGAACCCGCGAAAACCATCGAGGTAGGCGGTGACCAACCTGCCATAAAGAATTCTTCCGGTTTCTTCAAGAGTTCCGAAATTCCGGAAGAGGCCGCCTGAAGAAACGCTTCCCTCACCTCGTCGGAAGGAGGGCTGGCGTGGGTCTGGATTTTCAGAAAGGGTCAGGAAGGGCATCGAAGAGCTACCCCCAAATCCCCTGCTCTTTCAATTGCCGATGAGCGGTTCCTGCCCAATCCCGGTTGGCTGCCGGACTGGCCGGGGAGGGATGAAGAATGCGGCCTCGCCGGCGCGGTCCCGAGCGATCAGAAATCATCTCTAAACGCTTCTCGGCAAAGCCTCCCACTCCCACGACCCATTCGGGATCAAGCCATTCCACTACCTTCAGCAGATGCGCATCGCAGGCCGCTTCCACCGGCTCTCTCTCGCTCACTGGCAACTTGTCCGGGGTGCGATTGCGCCCCGACGCCTCCATCCAAACCAGCGGGCAGTAGTTCGCCACAAAGTGATCCCGAAAAAAGTCCTCTGGACGAGGGAAGCGCTCACCGAAAAAACCCCAGAGCCTCCGGCCACTGACCTCGGAGCGAGCGCAGGCGAAGCCCTGGATGGGGCGCTTGGGGTGTTCGTTTTCCGGACGAGCCACCGCGCATTCGATCCCCATCCAATCCCGGACCGCGGCCACCTCGCCAAAAGGCACTCCTGTCTGGGCCATGCCATAAGGCCCGGGATTCATACCGAGAAACAGGACCCGCTTTTTCGAGTCGCCAAATCGAGTGAGATACTCCGCATGAGCCGCTGCCGCATACCTCAGGGGATTGTAAAGATGCGTCACAGGAGGACCGAAGCGGAGGCCTCCCAAGACTTCCGTCAAGGAACGAGCCGCCTCGATCAAGCCCTTGGCGATCTCACTCGGCATCGATCTCCGAATCGCTTAAGAATTGACCCGTCCCGGGGTCGGTCGTGAGAGGCGCTTCACTCCTCGGCTTGGGAAGCTGATCAAAGGCGCTTGGGAAGAGAGCGGCCCGCTCCGGTGCGTCTTTCACCGGAAGGGGAGCCACCGGAAGGGCTTCACTCTGCCTGCGCCATGCCTTGAGGAACTCATCCAGCTCTTGGAGCTGCCGCCTGTCAGGCAAGGCCTCTTCTGCTTCGGGGACCGCCCCGGGCGAAACCGTCCCCTCGTTCTGCGAACGGAGGGAGCTTCCAATCCCCGAAAGCGTGAGCACGCCCACCGCAAAGAGAAAAAACATCCCCAGTTGCGTCCCGTCATCTCCTTTTGCCATGGCCAGACTGAAACCACCTTCGCTCCAAAGCGCAAGCGCGAGCCAGAGCGGCCGTTCCATCGACGCCAGACGGCAGACTTGGCAAGCATTGCCTCGGCCTTCTTCTTTCGCTACAATGGAGGCATGGACCTCGTGAATCGGAGAGCTTTTCTGGGAAAACTAGCCCTGACCACGGCCAGTCTCGCCTGCGCGCGCCCCCTCTCCGCGAGCGATAGGGGGGGTTCCCCCTTGAACGTCCGCCATGAATTTCGACTCAACTATGCCCCCTGCCCCGGCCTCTTCGAGCCCGTCGTCGGTCCCGACTTGGTCGATCAAATCCGCTACGCCTCCGACCGCGGATTTCGCTTCTGGGAGGATCTCGCCCTGGATACTCGACCCCTTGAGCTGCAAAAGCGCATCGGGCGTGCTCTCGCCACCTTTGAAATGCAGGCCGGGCTCGTCGCTGCGGAGCGGACCTTCGATCAAGTGACCTTTGCCGGTCCTGACCCCGAGGCCCGCCAACAGGTCCTGGCCCGGGTCGAGAAGGCCATCGCCACCGCCAAACGAATCCGATCTCGCCACCTCGCCATCGTGCCCGGTCGGGCCCATCCGACGCTCCCGCTCGAAAAGCAAAAAGCCCTCACTTTGGAACTGCTGAGAAAATGCCTCGCTCTCGTCGAGCCGGAAGGCTTGCTCTTGTTGCTCGAGCCGGTCGATTCCCAAAGCCAGCCGGGGCTCTTTCTCAGCCAAGTCTCGCAAGCGCTCGAGCTCTGCCAAGACCTCGACCACCCCTCCTGCCAGATCCTTTTCGACGTCTACCATCAACAACTGGCCGGTGGCGGTCTGATCCGAACGCTCGACCAGGCCTGGGACCATCTTGGTTACCTGCAACTGGCCAGCGTTCCCGATCGACTCGAACCCGGCCTGGGCGAAGTCCATCTGCAAAACGTCCTCGCCCACCTCTACCAGCGCGGGGGCGACTTCATTTTGGGCATGGAGCATGGGCGTTCCCTCGGCGGCGTGGTCGGAGTGGAAGCCCTTTTGCGGAGCTACTTGGAACTGGATCAGTTCCCAATCCGGAAACACTCCCGGCCCGGGCCTGTCGGCGGCGGCACCCGTTAGCGACCCAGCGTAGCGCCAATGCGTTTGCGCTCCGCCTCCGCAAAAATGGCCACGGGAGAGCCTGTCATCTCTTGCGTGAGTCGAGTGTAGCGGGCCAGATAGTCTTCCGAAGCGGCTCGACTCCGATCGCGCAATTCGGCCTGCAAGAGCCTTTCGTATTCGTCCCACGCTCTCAGCTCCCGCGCCCCTCGGTCCGAGTTGCCCAAAGCACGCAATCGACCCTCGATGGATCGCTCAAGCGGCGCTCCGAAGAGTCGGGCAAAGGGCTGCTCTCGGAACCGTTTCAAGCGGCGAATCCGCTCGGCCACGTCCTCCAGGGCGCTGATCTCCTCTAAACGGGTTCTCCCCCAGTTGGCCGCTTCTTCCCGCAGCGCTTCCGGATCCTCCTCGCCCGAAACCAAGCGCATCCATTGCCGCATGGCCGGCTTCTCCGCGATTTCTTCTTCTCGACGAGGCACCTCCTTGTAATGAAAATCCCAAGGATCCCAAATGACCTGGGCGCCAGCCGCTTGGAACCGCTCCTTGGCTCGGAAAGACGGCAGGTGGTTCTCATAGGTCGAGCCCACTCCTATGTAAATCGGCTTTCCCCGCACCAGGGACGCCTTGGGCAAAGCATGTCGATCCAAGAACCCAGCCCCAATCATGAGGCAACCTGCCAATTCCGGGACCTCACTCATGGCCATGGCCGCGACCCAACTGCCCGTGTAGTAACCGCTTACAAAAATCCTTCCCGGATCCACGGAAAAACGCTTCTCAATTTCTGGCCGATTCTCCTGCCAGACGGCGATTTCCTGCTGGATTTCGCTGACATCATGGACCCCCAGAAGCTCCTTCTTCGTGTAGGCCAAGGCCACCAAGATCCAATCCCGATGGCGGCTGGCCTCCTTCACCACCTTATTCTGCGGACCTCCCACCGGGCCGTGCCAGGAATACAAAAGCGGCCATTTCTTCGCGGGATCATAATTCTCCGGAAGCTCGATCACGATCGGGTCCACCCATCCGGGCAATTCCAAGCGCTCCTCCGCCCCTAAGGACCCAGCAGCCAGCACGAGCAACGTTGTCAACCAAGCCCTCATTCTTGCTCTCCTAACAAATCGGGCCGGTTTTCCCGCGTCCGCTGCAAGGCTTGCTCCCTTCGCCAAGCGGCAATCTTCTCGTGATGCCCACTCAAAAGCACTTCGGGAATTTTTCTGCCCTCATAGTCAGCCGGGCGGGTGTATTGGGGGCTTTCCAGGATCCCCTCGGAAAAGCTTTCTTCCCACGCGGAACGTTCATCGCCGAGCACACCCGGCAAGAGCCGCACCACCGCATCCGTCACCACCGCGGCCGCGAGCGCGCCGTTCGTCAGAACGTAGTCACCGATGGACAATTCTTCATCGACGAGGGCCTCGACCACCCGGTGATCCACCCCTTCATAGTGACCACAAAGGAGAAGGAGATGGGTCTGTTCTTTCGCCAACGCGATCGCTCGCTTCTGGTCAAAGCGAGGTCCCTGGGGAGTCATGAGCACGACGTGTGCTTGCTCACTTTCAAGCGCCCGCACGCAGGCGAAGAGCGGCTCTGGCTTCAGCACCATGCCCTGACCGCCCCCGAAAGGCTCATCGTCGGTCTTGCGGTGCTTGTCGCTTGCCCACTCTCGTAGATCGTGACAGTGAATTTCCACCTGGCCCGCCTCCTGGGCCCGCTTCATCATGCTCTCTTGCAGCGGTGCCCGACTGATCTCGGGAAAAAGGCTGACAATATCGATCCGCATCCTCGGTCCATAAATCGCCAATCGAAAACCGCCAATGATTCTCTTTGTCTACGGCACCCTCAAACGCGGCCATTCAGCGGCCCACGAGATGAAAGACGCCACGTTCTTGGGGGAAGCCACCACCGAGCCCAAATATCGCCTGCTGGTCTGCCAGCAGGGAGCCTACCCTGGACTGGTGGAGGCCGAGCAGGGAGGCAAGGCCATCGCTGGGGAATTGTATCAAGTCTCCCACCACCTTTTGCAGCATCTCGATCGCTACGAAGGCCTGCCTGAGGGCTACTATCGTCGCGGCCAAATTGCCCTCCGGCCCCCCGCGCCTCCGGGCGTCGAAGGCTATCTTTATTTACGGGATGACGGCACCCTGCCCGAGGCCGGTCTTTGCTGGTAGGTATTCTTTGCAAAGCAGGCGGTCGGCCTTACGTTTACGGTAGCTATGAACCACTTTGCTTTCGTCAATGTTGGCCCCCAGGAAATGATCCTCATTTTCCTGATTTTGCTTCTTCTCTTCGGGGCCAAGAAGCTCCCTGAGCTAGCCCGTGGAATTGGGAAAAGCATGGGAGAGTTCAAGAAGGCCCGCGAGGACTTCGAAGATGAGATCAAAAAAGGCGAAACCTCGTCCGCGGACAGCCCGAAGAAAACGGTCGAAGAAAAAGGGTAAAGGAACCTTTCTCATCGCTCCTTCCGTTCTTCCCGCGCTTCTTATGAACCGAACTTCTCTCTTGGGAGCGCTCCTTCTGGCGCTCTCTCTGACAGCCAAAGGTCAGACTTCTGCCCTCCCTGACCGTGATCCGGTCACCTTCGTCTCGTTTAATGTTTGGAACTACCTCGAGATGAATCGAAGGGTGGAGGGCGTCTACACGAAAAACGCTCCCAAACCAGAGCAGGAAATCCAGCCGCTCATCCAGCTGCTCAGCGAAATCAAACCACAAATCCTCTCGATCTCGGAAATCGGGACGGCTGAGGATCTCAAAGATCTTCAAACCAGATTGGCCGAGGCCGGAGTCGAACTTCCCCACAGCCACTTTCATACCTCGGCCGATCGCTACCGTCGCTTGGCGATTTTGAGCGAGTTTCCAATCATCGACCACGATTCCCAAGGCGATCTCACCTACCAGATTGACAACTTGGAATTGCCCTTCAGCCGCGGGATTCTCGACGTCACCCTTCGCCTGCAATCGGACTACCTGCTTCGCGTCCTAGGAGTGCACCTCAAATCCAAGCGCGAGGTCAAGGAAGCCGACCAAGAGCTGATGCGATTGAACGAAGCCCGCCTCGTACGCCAGCATGTGGACGCCATCTTGGCTGAGGCTCCCGAGACCAATCTCCTGGTGGCGGGCGACTTCAATGCCTACAGCAATGAAGAACCCATTCGCACCACTCATGGGGGATTTGGTTCGGCCAATTACCTCTGGGCCATCCCTCTCGCCGACGACCGAGGAGAGCGCTGGACCCATCATTGGAAGTGGGCCGATGTCTACTCACGCCTCGACTATGCCTTCAGCAATCGAGCGCTCTATCCGGAGATCGACTTCGAAACCTCCCACATCGGGCGCAACCCGACCTCGCTTCAGGGCAGCGATCATCGCCCCTTGGTTGTCTACATCCAACCCACCAACCGAGAAATCCCTTCCGATATCCCCAAGGAGTGAAGCCGCCCCGGAAAAGAGATGCGGAAGAGAGGTCGAGCGCCTAGGCACAGGCCCCACAAGCCTCCCCTGAAGGGGATCACGGCTTCTCGGATTCAAGAAGACAGAACCCCGCCAAGACCACGAGCACTGGACGGTGTGAGGGAAGACGAGCGAGGTCGTTCATCCAGAAAGAGAAGGGCACAAACGAGGAGGAAGAGCGTGTCGAGTGCGATTTGAAGAGGCAGATTCGTGGGCCCTTGCGATCCAAAGCAGCCACAGTCCAGCGTCTTGCCCTGCCCCCAAGCCAGCGAAAGGGCTACAATGAAGGCCAAGTTCAACCCACCCAAGCAAAGGGCTGCCGCGCGGTAGACCAGTTTGAAAATCAAGGCCAGCCCCAAAACGATCTCCAACCACGGGAGCAGAATGGCCACCCAAGCCGCCAAAGGATTGACAATCAACTCGAAGGCCAAGACCGACTCATGAAAGCCTTGAGGATCCTTGACCTTGAGCACCCCCGCCCAGACAAAAAGATTCCCTAAGGTGAAGCGGAGATAGGCCATGACAGGGGCCGGAATCCAGCGGGTCATCCAGATGCTTAAAATGGGTTTCAGGCCGATCCAAGCGAGAAATCGGTCGGAGACATGCAGAATTGTCACTTGCTCGATCTTGCAACTCCCTTGGTCCATCCCATGCTGACCTCCCTCCCCATGGCAGCCAACTTGGCCGCTTCCTCATGCTGATTCTCTCGAAGTGGCTCTTTCTCCTCCTCGCGCTGGTCGCCGGATTGTTGGCAGCGGCTTGCGTTGGTCTGGCCTCGGCTGCCGTCAGTCGACTTTCTGAAAGCCAGGGAATGCCCGACGAAGACCGCCAAGCATTGATCTCCCTTCATCGTCATGCCCACTGGCAGCGGGTGGCCTTTCTTGGAATCGCCTTGATGGCCTTTGCCCTCTTTTTGCTGTTGGGGACGAGCGGACGCTTCCCGCTCCTAGGGGCCGCTTCTCTGGCAGTGTTCTTCCTCCTCATCGACACCCTCCCGCGAATCCTGGGCCACCGCCACCAAGAGCGTGCTCTCGCCCGTGGGCCCGCCTTCTCACAGGGAATTGCCCGCAGGCTGGCACCCCTGGGCAAGCGCTTGGAATCGCTTCGCCAATGGGCCATCCGCCTCCCGGTGCTGGGACGACTCCAAGAAAAAGTCGCCATGGAGCAGAAGGAATTCGAAGCCTACCTCGAACGAGAAGAAGACCAGGGAACCTTACGGGAAGGAGAGACCGACCTCATCTTGGAAGTTCTCAAACTCAATCAACGGACCGCCCGCGACTTCATGGCTCCTCGCGTGGAAGTCTTCACCCTGGCCGATGACCTGACGAGCGAGGAGGTCAGGGAACTCGTGCGACACCGGCCCTACAACTACATCCCGGTGCATCACGACACACGTGACCAAATCGTGGGCGTGCTTGACGTCCATAACTTCCTACTGAAGCCCCCCTATGATTTCGCGAAGCACACCATGCCTCCCGTCTTCGTCCCCGAAACCCTTGGCGCCCTGCCTCTCCTGTGCCAATACCTCCCCTTGCCTCGCTCCCTGGTCATCGTGTTGGATGAACATGGAGGCTTTGAAGGCGTCGTGACCCAGACCGACTTGACCTCCGGCATTCTCTCCGAATTTCTCGAACTGCCTGAGGACTATGATCCGGACCTTCAGGAAATCGCTCCCGGTCGGCTCTTGGCCAAAGGAACAGCTTCCATCGATGCCCTCCGTCGCATGACAGAGATCGAGCTACCCCTGACAGAAGCCCGCAGCCTCGGCGGGTGGATGACCAGCCACCTCGGCCACTTTCCTGAACGGGGCCAGTCCATCGAAGAGGCTGGGCTCCGCCTGACCGTGCGCAAAGCCACCGCAGACCGGGTGGTGGAAGTCCTGGTAGAACAGCTCTCGCCCTCGGTCCTCAGCCGCCCATGACAGAAATCCTCTTTTTGGTGGCTCTCGCGGGAGCCTGGGCCCTCGCCTTGATGGAAACCGCCCTCCTGGCTGCCAGCCCCGTCCGCTTCCGGTATCATGCCAAAAAGGGCGAACCGCACGCCGCTCGCCTGGCGCGCCTGCTGGAAACTCGTTCGTCTGCCCTGCTGGTGGCGGGGCCGCTCAAAGCCATCTTCCTCGCGCTCGCGCTTTGGGCGGCCTTTGAAAATTGGGGACAAGAGCGTCCCTTGGTCGCCTTCCTTCTCTTGCTCCTGATTCTCCTGGGCTATGTCGTGGGGGTGGAACTTTTCGGGAAAGCCTTTGCTCGCCAACGCCCGCATCGACTCCTGACCGCTTTCCGTCACCTTCTTCAGGTCAGCCACTTCCTGGGACAACTCTTTCGAGGAAAACAGCCCTCGCTCCCGCCTCCCCCACCGAGCTACCATCGGAAAGAGAGGCTTCTGGCAGTGGCGCGCGAATACACCGAAGGCGCTTCTTCCGAGCTCGAGTTGATCGAAAATGCCCTCGAGTTCGCCGAGCTCAAAGTGAACGACTTTCTCATCCCACTCGGGAAAGTCACCAGCATCCCCTTGGAAATGCCGATTCCCTCGCTCCTCCCGATTGCTCGTCGCACCAGACACCGCTATTTTCCGGTGCTCGACCACACCGGCCAGCCCGCCGGCACCGTCAGCATGCACGAAATCGTGCGCGCGCGGAGTCACGACCGCACGGGGCGGGATTTTCTGCGCAAGCGTGTCACCGTGCGCCAGGATCAGAGTGCCGAAAGCGCCCTGCTGCTGCTGCGACGACGTGGCAACGAAATCGGCATCGTCGTGAACGCCCGCCAAGTGCCCGTCGGCATCGTGACCGTAACCGATCTGGTGAAACGCTTGCTCAAAGTCTAGAGGCCATCTTGGTTGGGGCATGCGCGTCCTCCCTTGGGCTCTTTCACTTTTCGCTTCCCTGCTGCTCGGCCTCGGGGTGGGCTACTGGTTGGGACGGGAATCCAGGGCGGAACCAAGCCCCGTCGACCGGCCCCACCCCTCCATTCAGTTTCGTGATCCCTCGCGACTCCCCTTCCCCACCCTCATTCAAGAGTCTGCCGGAAAAGAAGTCCGACCCCTCCAACCCAGCCGAGCGGCCGACCGTGAGATACTTGCCACCGTTTCCCAGCTGGTAGAAGAGGCCGCTTCTCTTTTCAGCCAGGAGGACTCGCCCCTGCGAAGCCTCTCCCGAATCAATGAAGCCAGCCGCTACTTTGAAGACTTTCTCCAAAGACGGCTTGATGAGTTAGAAGACTACAGCTGTGTTTTTCCCGCCAACGCCGCCGGGAAAACACAGCGGAGCGGCTACCCCGACCTGAAATTGATCCACCAGCCATCGGGCCAAGTGGCTTACATCGATCCCAAACTCTACGCCCTGGGTTCCGAAGAAAGCAGCTTTCGGACCTTCTACTACCAACCTTCCCACACCACCGGCAAACTCCACCACCACGCCCACCATCTCCTCATCGGAATCGGGCATGATGGAAAGGACGGCCAATGGACCTTCCTCGATTGGAAAATCGTAGACCTATACCACCTGACCTTGCAGCGAAAAACCGAATACAACGCCTCCAATCGGGAACTCTACCAGGCATCCGCCATCCTGGCCGAGCGGCCCTGAAGGCTTCTGACTTTCGAAACCTGAAAATCTCCGCTACCTGCTTCCCATGCCCTTCACTTCCATCGAGGATGCCTTGGCCGATATCGCCGCCGGCAAACTCTTGATTGTGACAGACGACGCCGAGCGGGAAAACGAAGGCGACCTCGTCTTCGCCGCCGAAAAAGTGACCGCCGAATCCGTCAACTTCATGGTCCGCTACGGCCGCGGCCTGGTCTGCGTACCCATGACCGAAGAGCAAGCGGCCGATCTCAACCTTCGGGGCATGGTCCCTCGCAACCGAGAGGCCTACAAAACCGACTTCACCGTCACCGTGGACGCCGCCAGCGGCATCACGACCGGGATCTCCGCGGCCGACCGAGCCCGCACCATCGCCGTCCTGGCGGACCCTCGATCGGGACCTGATGACCTTGTTCAGCCTGGCCACATCAACCCTCTTCGGGCTCGTCACGGGGGAGTCCTCCGCCGGGCGGGGCACACCGAAGCAGCCGTCGATCTGGCCCGCCTGGCAGGCCTGCGCCCCTGCGGAGTCATCTGCGAAATTCTCAACGATGACGGCACCATGGCGCGGCTCCCAGAGCTGACCGAGTTCGCCCGGATCCACGGGCTGAAAATGATCACCATCTCCGATCTCATCGAGTACCGCCGCAATCGGGAGCGCCTCGTCGAAGCGGTTGAGCAAATTCATCTTCCGACCGATCACGGAGACTTCCGGCTCCACCTCTACCGCAGCTTGCTCGATGGCCACGATCACCTCGCGCTCGTGAAAGGGAAAATCTCGGCAGACAGCCCCACCCTCGTGCGCGTCCACAGTGAGTGTTTGACGGGAGACGTCTTCCAGAGTCAACGCTGTGACTGCGGGGGACAACTCCAAACCGCTATGTCGCAAATCGAGCAAGAAGGCCGCGGCATCATTCTCTACATGCGCCAGGAAGGCCGCGGCATCGGACTCGCCAACAAAATCAAGGCCTACAAGCTTCAGGAACAAGGTCTCGACACCGTCGAGGCGAACGAGAAACTCGGTTTCCCCATGGACCTGAGGGACTACGGCACCGGGGCACAAATCCTCCATGACCTGGGCGTGCGTCAGATTCGACTCATAACGAACAATCCCAAAAAGATCGTCGGCCTGGGAGGGCACGATCTCGAGGTGGTGGAGCAAGTGCCCATCCAGCTCGACTCGAATGCCCACAACGAGAAATACCTCGAGACCAAGAAGTCCAAAATGGGCCACCTCCTCTAAGCGGCCTGCCCCTCTCGCTTGTCGGTTGAACTCCGGCCATTCCTCTCCACCTTCCCGTCCCGCCGAGAAAGGAATCCCGAAACCGAGCACCCTCAAGTCATGTCCCACCTCCCTCCCCGCCCACGCCGCACGACCCGGGGACAGCACTTCACCATCATCGCAAGTCGCTACAACGAGAGCTACACCAACGCCCTCGTGCAGGCCACGATCCAGGAAATCCTCGGCTACTTGCCCGAGGCCAAAGTGGAGCTGCATCAAGTGCCAGGCGCTTATGAAATTCCGGTAGCGGTCGAGTTCGTGGCACGGCGCGCCGACTCGCCGGGGGTCATCATCGCCTTGGGGCTGATTCTCGAAGGGAAAACCAAGCACGCCGACCTCATCGCTCAAACCGTGACCGATGCTCTCCAGCGGACTGCCACCACCCACCTCATCCCCGTCATCGATGCCGTGCTCCTCTGCCTCGATGAAAAGCAAGCCTACGCCCGCTGCATGGGAGACAACATGAACCGCGGCACCGAAGCCGCGCGCGCCGCCCTGGAAATGGCGGACGTCATGGACAAGTTGGCCGCGACCTACCCCGCCAAAACCAATGGGTAATCGCCGGGACGGCCGGGAGGCCGCGCTCCAATTCCTCGTCTCGCGGGACATCGCCACCGCCAACGGCCGCTATCCCGACCGCGCCGCCCCGCCCGAAGAAGCTCTTCCCCAATTTTGGGAACTGCGCACGGGCAAAGGACTCACCCGCACCTTGGCCGAAGAACTCATCGCCGGCGTCCTCCAGCACCAGCCCTCCTTGGACGAAAAGATCGAAAGCTCGCTCGAAAACTACCGGCTGGAGCGCACCGGCGTGGTCGACCGCAATCTCATCCGACTCGGTCTCTACGAACTGCTGCACCGCTCCCAGGAGGCCCCGCCCGCCGTGGTCATCAACGAGGCCATTGAAATCGCCAAGCGCTTCGGCGCCCCAGAAAGCCCCAAGTTCGTCCACGGGCTCCTCGACCGCCTCCGCCGAGAGCACGCCCCCAGCTAGGCGGCCTCCCCTTTCAGAGAACAATCGGGCCCCTAATACCAACCTCCAGAATTCACTGGAAGAATGGAGGGGAGGTGTTGTGGGGAAGAGGCGCTGAAGCGCGGGTAAGGGAGAGCCGGTGTCTTTCGAGCCAGCCCTGCGTTGCTCCTCGGTTACGGTGCCTGCACCGCGCCCTCGTCGCGCCTTGGTCTGGCCCGAAATCCACTCGGCCATTCTACCAGCTAATTCTGCAGCTTGGTATAACGCCCAGCGAGAAACCCCTCCAAGCGCTCCACATTCTCCGTCATGACCGAGAGAAAATCTCCCGCAGCGGGTCGGTTGCCGCAGGGATCGAAAACGAGCGACTCGATCCCTCTCTCCTCCAGTTCCCTCCTGACCTCCTCCGAGGGCGGCCCTTCCCAAAGCATGACCTCGGCAGGATGCCATTCCAAAAGGGCCTCCAGCTCCGCCCACTGCGTCGCATCGGGAAATCCACCGGGTTCCCAGTGAACCGCATCCATGTTCAGCTCATACCGTTCCGCCAGAAAAGGATAGACCGGATGGGAAGCCACCAGCGGCGCCCCTGCGAGCGCCTTCCCCACCGCCTTCATGCGGGCATCCAGTCCATCCAGCTGAGCCCGAAGGGCAGCCAAATTCTCCGCCGCGCTCGTGGCCTCCACCAAGCCCCGCTCGACCAAGGCATCCCGCAGCCTCACCGCCTGCTCACCCGCCAAAGAAAAATCGAGCCAAGTCGTCGTCGCCAGCCCTCCATGAGAATGGACTCCTTCCGGGCCATGCCGGTGCTCCACCTTCCCCGGGCTCTCGAGAAAGCGCTCCTCCAAGCCCGCCAGAGACTCCACCACCCGCGACTCTGGCAAAGAAGTCGTCAAGCGCCAGCCCTCGTAGCCCGCTCCATTCAGCAGAATCAAGTCGGCCGCCTGCATCACAGCGATTTGCCCACGGCTCGGCTGCCAAAAAGCAGGATCTCCTACAATTTCGGGAAAATAGACTTCAATTCCGTCAGAATCAATCTGTCCTGTCATCCAAGCTAGCGGGTAATTGGAGACGACCACCCGCTTCTCAATCGAAACCTCGGATTCGGGCAGTTCCTGCCTTCCACACGAGGCCAAAGCCAAAGCCACCAGCAGCCAGCTCGGAAAAGATCTCATCAGGCAAAGGAACTCAGGAGCAGGTTCGCGCCAGCCAAATTCCAGAAAAAACCGCGCCGATCCCGACCAGGGTCTGAGCTGCGATGTTCCCGAGTGCCCCTCCCCACTGCCCCCCTTGGAGCTGCTCTACCACCTCAAAGGCATAGGTTGAAAAAGTCGTGAAGGCCCCCAAAAATCCCGTCAGAATGATTAACTTGGCCCGCGGCGAGCCCCCCACCTTGGCGCTCAGCCAAACCGCCAAAAACCCAAAGAGAAAGCAGCCTAGCAAATTCACCAGCATCGTGGCCCAGACCCAGCTCGATCCCAGCCAGCGCTGCACCCCCAAATTCACGCCGAAACGCGCCATCGCGCCCAAGCCTCCGGCCCCACCCAGCAGTAAAAGATCCCGCCACATCCCACCAAGCTCACTCATTCTCGCCTTCCCCGCACCCGGAATTCCGCCCGAGCACTTCCTCGGGATCGGGAAACGAAAAACCCTCTTCCAGAAGCGAGTCGATCAACCCCGCCGCCGCCTCCGGCACCCAGCGGCGGTTCGCGCCGCTCCGAGATCGCTCCTCCACCCCGGCTCTCTCCGGCCACAAACGATGTCGTCGCTCATGGAGCACATACATGCCCGCCCTTTCGGCCCTCGCATTGCGTAAATGACGCCGCAGCACAGGGTGCCAGTTGGCTGGACCTGACCAGGTATCATTGCCAAAGTAGGTCAACGGACACAAGCCATGCCCCGTCCTAGCTAGCACCTCTGAAGTCACCTGGGAGAGCATTCCCCCCGGCGGACGAAACCACCCCGAGCGAAAGCCCTCCCCCAAAGCGGCTCGCAAGCTGGACTCGCAGTCCTCAATCTCCTGAATCGCCTCCTCCAGCGACTTGCCCAACAGCGAAGCATGCGTCTGGCTGTGATTCACCACCAGATGCCCCGCATTGAAAATGGCCGCAGCCAAATCTGGTTCCTTCCGGACCTCACTCCCGATCAAGCAAAATGCTCCTCGGATCTTGCGATCACCTAAAACCGCCAAGAGTCGGGACGTCACCTCAGCCGAAGCATTCGGCCCATCATCGAAGGTCAGCACAAACTCCCCCGGGCGCAGCCCCACCCGATCCCTCGTCCAAAGGATCGTACGCCGATTGAGCCACTTTCTCCACGCCCTCACTCCTCCTACTACCCCAAAGCGCGCCCCGCGGTATGCCTAATACCAAGCTGCAGAATTGGCTGGTAGAATGGCCGAGTGGATTTCGGGCCAGACCAAGGCGCGACGAGGGCGCGGTGCAGGCACCGTAACCGAGGAGCAACGCAGGGCTGGCTCG